>CAYUNQ010000325.1:0-2245 GCA_964446185.1 uncultured Marinobacter sp.
AATCCCCGGCGGGTTGCCAATGCTGAAATTCAGGTTCTGGCCGTCAAAGCCGATCCCCAGCTGGTCGTTCAGGAAGGTCTGGGTGAAGGGCTCGTCGGGGATTTCCGGTTGCTGGCCGAAGATCAACTGGGGGATGTCCGGGCGAAATTCGGCTGGTGGCTGTACCCTTGCCAGTTCGTCGACTGGCAGCAGCAGGGCACGGCGCAGGAACTCTTCTTCGGCGTCGGTTAATGAATCTTTGCGATCATCTTCCAGGTAGCGTTGCAGAGCTTCCCGGTAGGCTTCTTCTTCCGCTTCGGTGACAACCGGCTCGCCCGGGGAAATGGTCAGGGCCTGGATGATGCGCTGGCGGTCCGCCTCGGACTTCTGCTGGTCTTTGGGTACCACGATAACGGCGGAGTCTTCTACGTAGGTCTCTACCATTTCGTCAGACGTCATGGTTTGTACGCCCGCGATGGCGGGAGCAGCGATGGCGGCCGTTATGGCAGCGGCAAGCAGTTTGCGACGTATCATGAGTTGCCTCTTGGGTAACCGGTGTGTGCAGAGGCGCTGCTGAGACTGCTGAGACTGCTCAAACAAGGGCATTCAGGCTATGCGCTTCATTTTTTCAGTATTCGGTTTGTCTGACACTATTTCAACCGGAAAGTGCCGTTATTGTGATCAGAATCTTCCCCTACGGAGTACAGTTATAAAAACGCTGTGGATATGATTTCATAGTCCGTAAACTGCATTGAACTTTTCAGGAGTCTTCCGGCCTGATGGGCATGATAAAACACTCTGTTGGCCGTCGTTTCAGCCGCTGGATCAACCGCCGTATTCCCCGTGCAGACAGCGTTCTGTTCAGCCAGAAAAACATCTTCATTCTGCCCACCGGCGCCGGTGTGGTGTTCGGCATTCTGTTGCTGATCATGCTGATTACCGGCATCAATTATCAGAACAGCCTGATTTACCTGCTTACTTTCATGCTGGGCGCCCTGTTTGTGGGGGCCATGCATCAGACCCATCGCAATCTGTCTGGCTTGTCGCTTTCTCTGGTTCAGGCGGGGGAAGGTGTGGCCGGAGAAGATATTCCATTCCGGCTCCGGGTCAGCAGCGGCAAGGATGATGCACTGGCGATCAGCTTGTCGGTTAAGGACTCCCGGGTGGAGGGCATACACGTGCCGGCGGGTGAGTCGAAAGACGTCACCCTGCCTGTCCCTTCGGCCTGGCGCGGCTATCTGCGCCCCGACAGGGTGCGTATTGAAACCCGGTTTCCGTTTGGTTTGCTGAAGGCCTGGTCCTGGGTGCGGCCGTCTTCGGCTGGGTTGGTGTTTCCGCGGCCATTAGCGGCGCCGGAAGCGCTCAGTACCCTGGAGGATGGCCCGGAGAACGCGGCGGCCGCGAAAACAGCCGGGCAGGACGAAGCGGACTTGCGGCCCTGGCGGGAAGGGGACTTAAGCCCCCGGGTGATGTGGAAGCGCTTTGCCCGTTCCGGCCAGATGGTGGTGGCAGACTGGGAAGCGCAGCAGGGCAGCCCCCACTGGCTGGATTTTGCGGCTTTTCCGGGTGTGGATAACGAATTGCGGCTGAGTTATCTGGCCTGGCTGGTGCAGGAGCGGGCCTCGAGGGGCGCCCGTTTTGGTCTGAACCTGCCGGGTGAGGTGATTGAGCCGGACTCGGGAAAAGTACACGTGGAGCGTTGCCTGCGGGCATTGGCGATATGGGGTGAAGAAAAACCCCGGGATGATGATGCCAAAGCCTTTGGTACCCGTAAGAAACTGGACCGGCCGGTGCGGAGAGGTAAGGCGGTATGAAGCTTTCCCTGCCTTTTGGCCTGTTCCGTGGCCGCGAAGAGCCGGCCCAGACGACGATTCCCGGCAAGGCTCTGTTGTGGCTGATTGGCGCTTTTATTGTTTTGCTGGTGCCCCAGTGGGACCGGCTGCCGGCCTGGCTGATTGCCGCCTGTGTCGCGCTGGCCGGTTGGCGCTGGCTGGCGCAGACGGGCAGGGTGCGCCTGCCCGGGCGGTGGTTGCGTACAGGAATCATGCTGATCCTGATGGCGGTGTACATCGCCACCGTGCAGGGGCGTTTTACGGTGGATACGGCGGCATCGTTCTTTGTGCTGGCGGTGGGCCTGAAATGGCTCGAAACCCGCAGTGCCCGGGATTTCTATGTGCTGTTTTTTATTCTGGTGTATCTGGCTGCGGTGAATTTTCTGTTCCGGCAGGACATTCTCTGGGCGCTGGTGAACTTTGCCGCCATTGCG
>CAYUNQ010000326.1:0-2229 GCA_964446185.1 uncultured Marinobacter sp.
AAGTTGCGCAGGTCGGTATCGCTGCCGTCCAGAAACCGTGCCAATGGCGTGAACGCTTCATCCTGCCCCACCAGTGTCGGCAACAACCGGTACAGCCGCCACACCAGCCGGCGCTTGTCGAAGGGCGACTGCTCCGGTACTTCGCCATCGGGCAACACCGCCCGGTAGGCCTGCCAGATAAAGCGCGCAGGAAACAGGAAATCCATGCCAGCGGCAATGCCCAGCCCGCCCTCTACACCATCGTCGGTGCGCTTCTCCGCCAGTGCCAGCTTCAGCCACTGGGCAATGCCGTTACTCTGCACCAGGAAGGTCTCGCTCTGCAGCGGCGGCATGGGGTTCTGCCGGCAGATGTAGACCACGGCGCGGCGCAGGTCTTCCAGGTGGTTGGCGTGGATGGCGTGAAAGCCGGGTTCGATAGCGGCCATGGGGTTCCTTATCTGCGGCGTTCGCTGAATTCAGTGGCAAACAGCTTACCTTAAGCGCTCCCGGTTTCGCAGCGGGGAGCGCAAGGTGGCAGAACAAAGGATACCGGCGACTTGCGACAAAAGCCGTCGTGTACGGGTCAACAAGCCAGGTTGAGCAAAATTTTCCGGACCTGAGCCTTGGAGGCAGCATCCAGACAGGTCAGGTCTTCCACGTGCAGTTGGCGGCTTTGCAGTAGCCGGCACAGGCTGTCGGCCGAGATCGAGATGGATACTTCAGCGGCGTCTGGCTGGCCCTGCCAGTTAACCCGGCTGTAGTGCCTGTGCTGCGACAGATCGGGGTTCGGAAATAACATGCCCATGAAGCCTCCTGAGTTCAGTGGACGATCATACCGGAGGGGTTTGCCGAAGCCGCAGAGGGAAGCCGGGGCCAGTTCAGGTACTCGCTGAAAAACGCTGGCTGGCGGGATACGTCCAACAATACTTCAATGCAGTCTTCGGTGCTGCAGCAACCGCTGGCTCTACCATGGCAGGGCTCGGCCGATTGCAGGCTTTCAAGGGCGCAGAACAGTACATAATCAGCAGCGGTATGGTCGCCATGATCGCGCAGGGCACGGCACACCAGGATGGCAGACAGGGTAAGCTCCACATGCATGCACTCCGGGTGGTCCGCCCTGGCCAGACAGGCCAGGTCAAAGGCACTGCCGGTGGCTGCGATCATTTTTTCAGCATTGTCGGTTTCGCAGAAGGTGAAGGCATTTTCCATCCAGAACAGCCATAACTCGTTCTGTTCATTGAGGGAAAGGCTGGCAAACATGCGGCGGTGGCGTGGGCAGAGAAATTTCATGGCGTCCTCCTTGTCTTGATGCAAATGATAATAGTTATCATTAAAAGAGTTGGCAAGGTGTGTGATGATTAATTTTTGTGCATGGATTACAGTTCCAGCCCTATGACGACAGAATTCTCGGGCCAGCGCCCGAAAACAGCGAACCTTGAAGACCCCCTGTACTATTTGAGCAACATGGACACCATCGTGTCCTGGGTGGCAGATCATCACGCAGACCTGTTGACCGAACGGGAGCAAACCCGGTTGGCGGCGTTTGCCAGCCTGGCGACCGGACCGAGGGCGCTACTCACGCGCATGGTGATGCGCACCGGTGAGCATTTCCGGGCCGACAAGCTGCGCTACCCGGAACTGCCGGTGCCGGAGGCCGAAGCGCTCAAGTTATTGGAGCAGGACAGCTGGCTGGATAACTCGCCGGAGCTGAGCCTGGATGACCTGTTCCGGCTGTTTACCCTGGCGGAACTAAGGCCGGTCTTTGGCGGTTGGCTGCACCAACAGGGCCACCCGAAAACGCTGGGAAAAGCTCAGATGCGGGAGTTGCTGGCGGAAACGTTCAGCGAACCACGGCCCTTGCGGGATTGGCTGCCTGATGACGATAAAGCTGCGCAAGTCGTCCAGCTTCAGGACATGGCCCTGTTCGACCGAGTCCGCCTGATGTTCTTCGGCAACCTGCACCAGAGCTGGACGGACTTTGTGCTGGTGGAACTGGGCGTGCAGCAGTTCGAGCCGGTGCCCTTCACCCCGGAATCCCGCGCCTTTCAGCGCCGGGCAGAAGTGGATTGTTACCTGCAGATGCACCAGTGCCGGGAACGGCTCGATATCGGCGAACCGGCGGCGGACGTCTGGCCCGATGTCCCCGGGCCTGTGGATAACCCCTGGCTCACCAGCCGCCGGGACCGGCTGTTGCTGGAACTGGGCCGGCAGGCGGAACGCCAGGGTGAACAGGAACTGGCGTTGCAGGTA
>CAYUNQ010000327.1:0-2210 GCA_964446185.1 uncultured Marinobacter sp.
AACCCCCTTGGCAATCAACCGGTTCCAGACTTCCCGGAACACCTCTTCATACAGGGCACCGCGCTGGTAATAGTTGTGGTCAGCCAGCCCCAGGTTGCCGTTCAGCAGGGTGTACTTGCCATCGGCGGCCATGTACTTGATCAGCAGAGATTCCACATCCAGGGTGGCGGATTTGTTGAAGTACTCGCTGGTAATCAGGTGAACCGCGGTCAGCAGTTGCTTTTCGTCATGCTTGAGGTGGGTGCTCATGCGGGTGAGCGTGTCGGTGGTTTCGCCGATGTAGGCGCGCCGGTGCTTTTCGTCACTGAGTACGTAGACCAGGGGCCAGTTGCCCGCAGCAAAAGCATTATCGCGCAAGTCGTTCAGGGCGTCCCTGCTGAAGGGGTAGCGCTGAATCTCCACCATCGGCGAATGGCTCATAGCTCCGTGTACTTCTTCGCGGTACCCCTGGCTTTGCTGACTGGGTATTTCTTTTCGTTCAGGGCAATCTTTTCGAGAACAATCTGTTCCACGTCCAGCTCATAGCTGTCTGCCAGCAGCAGTGCATAGGCAATTACGTCGGCCAGTTCTTCCTTCACTTTGCTGACATCGGCCTGTTCCGGAGATTTCCACAGGAACAACTCCAGCAGTTCCGAAGCCTCGATACTCAGTGCCAGCGACAGATCTTTCGGGTTATGGAACTGTTTCCAGTCTCTGTCATCCCGGAACTGACGTAGCCGGGCGATCGCCTCGTTCATCAAAATAACTCCCTTAATCTCTGGCAGACTAATCAACGATGCAGAAATCTGCGCGTCTCACCGCTACGATATCAAAGCCTGGCAGATGCTTGTGGTTATTTGACGGATTTTTCCAGTAACGCTTCAGGATTGATCCTGATTGAGAGTTTGGATGTAAGCGCTGTATGCGTAAACCCGGTTGCGCTTCTGTCCGGTGATCTCCCGCACAATAGCCAATTGATCTTCCAGGGTGACAAGTACCTTATTGATTGTGGCGTGGGTCAGGCCGGTTTTGCTGGCCAGCCGGTTTACATTGGCAATCGGCATTTCGAACATGGCATCCAGAACCTGCTGGGCAGAGGCTGAAAGCCGGCCAAGCCCCCCTAGGGTTTCCCGGTCTTTGGCTCTGAGTTGCTGAAGCTGCTGGGCTGTCGCTACGGCTTGAGTGGCGGTTTGCGCAACGGCATCGGCAAAAAATAGTAACCAAGCCTCCCAGTTTCCCGTTTCCCTCACTTGCTGCAAGCGCTCGTAGTAAACGTGTCTGTGTTTTTTGAAGAATACTGAGAGATACAGCAAAGGGTCTTGAAGCACTTTGGTTTCTGCCAATATCAGCGCGATCAGCAATCGCCCCACCCGGCCATTACCATCCATGAACGGGTGGATGGTTTCAAACTGAACGTGGGCAAGCGCGGCCTTAATCAGTGGGTCAGTGGCTTCCGGTATATCATTAATGAACTTCTCCAGCTGCCCCCAACATTCCGCAATACGGTTGGCTGGCGGTGGCACGAAGATAGCCTCGTCTGGTCTGTGCCCGCCAATCCATACCTGGTTCTGGCGAAACTGTCCGGGGCCCCGGTTAATTCCTCGCCCGGATGTCATAAGTGCTTGATGAACTTCAGTCAGTAATCGGTAAGAAATCGGGTGGCCACTCCGAATTCGTTCGACCCCCAGGTTCAGTGCATTCACATAGCAGGACACTTCCTGCACATCGTCCATAGGCACGCCGGGTTGCGCTTCCATTTCGTAAAGCATGAGGTCACTGAGCGAGGATTGAGTACCCTCGATCTGGGAAGACATGACCGCCTCTTTTCGAACATAGCTGTAGAGAAACAACGGGGCATCCGGCAGCAATGTAGACATAGCGTCCAGTCTGCCGAGGGCGAGCATAGCAGCGTTCATTCGACTCTGAAGCTTTGTGCCGATAGACAGGGGTGGCTGTGGTGGCAACGGGAAGGGTATGAAAGCTTTGCATTCAACGCCGCCCGCAATGCTGGGAACGGTTTGTCCGGTGAGCCCTCTGTCCATAGAGAAATTCCCCTTATCGTAAAATAAGAATGCTGATTATTTTATTTTATGGTCAAAGTTAAAATAGTCTGAGAGATATGTAAAGATTTTGGGTGTAAGCACCCGCAATGAACAAGTCTTGGGGGAAATAAAGCCGGAAAAGGTAAAACAGGAGGGAAAATGGTCGGCGTGAGAGGATTCGAACCTCCG
>CAYUNQ010000328.1:0-600 GCA_964446185.1 uncultured Marinobacter sp.
GTACTTGCCCGTAACAAATTGTAGACCCGTCCCACAAACTGACCGATATCAAATTTCTGCAAGCCTGCTTTGTTACTGTCCAACTTAGATAGTAACCGACTCATCACGCAGGTGATTTCATGGACAAACTTCGCCGGGCTTTGCTCGGGCAGATCGCAAAGCTGACCGCCGGTGCAGCGCTGGTTCCGTTGAGCAGCATTGCTTCTGCCGGTATTAACGATCAACCCCCGCGCCGTGAAGGTGATCCCTCCAAGCGCTACGCCATGCTGATTGATTTGCGGGCGTGTATTGGCTGTCAGGCCTGTACGGTGTCTTGCCATATCGAGAACGAGGCGCCGCTGGGCAGTTTCCGTACGATTGTTTCCCAGTACGAGGTGGAGCATGAGGAAACCGGCGACATTGCTACCTTCATGCTGCCGCGCCTGTGTAACCACTGCGACAACCCGCCTTGTGTGCCGGTTTGCCCGGTTCAGGCCACCTTTCAGCGCGAAGACGGCATCGTGTTGGTCGACAACGAGCGCTGTGTCGGCTGCGGCTATTGCGTTCAAGCCTGCCCCTACGACGCCCTGTTCATGGGCTACTCCTACGAACGGGCTACCT
>CAYUNQ010000328.1:610-1006 GCA_964446185.1 uncultured Marinobacter sp.
CGACCTTCCAGCGCCAGGACGGCATTGTGGTGGTGGATAACGATGTGTGTGTGGGCTGTGCCTATTGTGTGCAGGCCTGCCCGTACGATGCCCGTTTCATTAACGAACACACCCAGACAGCCGACAAGTGCACCTTCTGTGCGCACCGTTTGGATGTAGGCCTGCTGCCGGCCTGTGTAGAGTCTTGCGTTGGTGGCGCGCGGATCATTGGCGACCTGAACGATCCGGACAGCCAGATCAGCCGCATGATGAAGGAGCACTATGAAGACCTGATGGTGCTGAAGCCGGAGATGGGTACCGCGCCCCACGTGTTCTATCTGGGCATGGAAGAGCGGTTTATGTCTCGCCCACAGGCCAAGCCGGCCATTTGGGATGTGCGTACTCAGGAAGGTGAGG
>CAYUNQ010000328.1:1016-2204 GCA_964446185.1 uncultured Marinobacter sp.
TCGGTTATGAATTCGATGGCCATTGAGGTTCTTACCCCTCGCTATGGCATTGCCTGGTACCCCTGGGCGGTGCAGTACTTTTTCATGATTGCGGTCTCTTACTCGGCGCTGTTGCTGACGGTGCCGGGGCTGATTTTCGGTAACAAGAACTATCAGCCGCTGGCCAGGGTGGCCCTGCTGGTTACCGTTACCTGCACCCTGGTGGGGCCGGTGGCGCTGCTGGCAGATTTGCACCAGCCGCTGCGGTTCTGGCACTTCTACGCCAATCTGAATAGCCAGTCCTGGATGTCTATCGGTAGTTTGTTGCTGCCGCTGTACCTGGTGATGGTGCTGGCCTATGCCTGGCTGGCTTGGCGCCCGGCCATGCAGGAGCAGGCACAGGAGCCCGGCTGGATTGGCAAGCTGTCTGGCTGGATCAGCATGGGTAGCTGGCAGGCACCACGCTGGATGCTGGTGCTGGCGGGCCTGGGTGCCCTGGCGTTTGCCTTTGGCATCATGCTGTACACCGGTGCGGAAGTCGCCATTCTGAAATCCCGCCCGTTGTGGCACACCAACTGGCTGCCGGTAATGTTTGTGCTGACCGGCCTGGTGGCGGCGTCTGGCCTGGTGGTTCTGATCAACCGCCTGATGACTGGTAACGATGCCGAGATCAACCGGCAGGGCCTGAAGGTGATCTTTGTCAGCATGGCGCTGGCGGCGATTGTGGCGGCGCTTTGGGTATCTGAAGGTATTACCGGTTTCAGCCCGTCTGTTGAGGCTGCGTTTGAATCTTTGAAAGGCAACGCCGAGTGGCGCCTGGTGGCTATCTACGGCCTGGCGGTAGGCATTGTGCTGACCCTGGCCACCATTGCCATGCTGCGCTGCCCGGGTTGGATGAGCCGCGCCTGGATTGCCGGGCTGCTGGCGGTACACATTGGCTGGACCTTCCGCTGGATGGTGCTGATGGAAGTACAAACCGTGGCCAAGAACACCGCAGGTTATTACCAATACGCCGTTGAGGCAGGCTCCAGTGGCTTGCTTGGAATTGTCGGCACCTTCGGGTTGTGGCTGGCAGCGTTACTGATTATCGACATCCTGGTGCCCTGGAAGAAAGGCCTCCAGGCTGGCAGCCACTGATTAAGGGCGGAGCATAGCTATGGACAAGAATCGTCGTAATTTTCTGAAAGGGGCAGCGGCCGCTGGCGGTGT
>CAYUNQ010000329.1:0-2176 GCA_964446185.1 uncultured Marinobacter sp.
AACCGCCCTGCCTTCACGCAGCAACTCTGCCTCGAACACCGCCGGCACGCCCGGCTCTACCGGCCCGACAAACGACACCTGCATGGCCCGCATTGCCCGGCCTTCAGCAACTTTTCCGGCCATCACATCGAACACCAATGCGGCAACAACACCCCCAAACGTGGCCCTTCCCTGAGCCCAGCTGAAGGGAATGATAACGCTGCCTTCCTGACGCACCGCAGCCAAAAGCTGTTCAAAATTCATGGACATACAACCCTGTTGGTTAGCCTGAAAAACATCAAGAGTGCCCCAGTTAAACAGCACAGGCAACAAGCCTCCCCGGCAACTACCTACTCTCATGCTGGCATTATTCATGTTAAAACCGCGCCGAAGCGACTATAATGTTTGAAAATCATGCATTGCATTGCAGTGCTATACCCTCCGAATACCGAGTACATTCATGTCAGAATTGTCTTTTGCCGAACTGGGGCTGGATCCATCTGTATTGGAAGCCGTTTCCGCTGTTGGCTATGAAACTCCGTCGCCCATCCAGGCGCAATCCATTCCTGCCCTGCTGGCCGGCAAACACCTCCTGGGTGTTGCCCAGACTGGTACCGGCAAGACCGCAGCCTTTGCCCTGCCGCTGCTGAGCCGCATCGACGCCAACATCGCCGAGCCCCAGATCCTGGTACTGGCTCCGACCCGGGAACTGGCCATCCAGGTGGCTGAAGCCTTCACCACCTACGCCAGCAAGTTCCGAAACTTTCACGTGCTGCCTATTTACGGCGGCCAGGATTTTGCGCCGCAGATTCGCGGCCTCAAGCGTGGCGCCCAGGTTATTGTGGGCACCCCCGGCCGGATGCTCGACCACCTGCGCAAAGGTACCCTGAAACTGGGCAGCCTGAAGGCACTGGTGCTGGATGAAGCCGACGAAATGCTGCGCATGGGCTTTATCGACGACGTAGAAGCGATTCTGTCGAAAACCCCGGATACCTGTCAGCGCGCCCTGTTCTCGGCCACCATGCCGCCGCAGATCAAGAAAGTTGCGCAGACCTACCTGAAGAACGCGACTGAAGTAAAAATCGAGAGCGAGACCCGCACGGTTGAGCGCATCTCCCAGTTCGTTCTGCCGGTGTATGCCGAGCGCAAGCTGGATGCCCTGACCCGCATCCTGGAAGTGGAGCCGTTCGACGCCTCCATTATCTTTGTGCGCACGAAGGCCGAAACGACCCTGCTGGCTGAAAAGCTGTCAGCCCGTGGCCACGCTGTGGCGCCCCTGAGCGGCGACCTGAACCAGCGCCAGCGTGAGCAGACCGTTGAAGATCTCAAGCGTGGCAAGAAAGACATCATCATTGCCACGGACGTAGCGGCTCGTGGCCTGGACGTGCCCCGGATTACCCACGTTATCAACTACGATGTGCCCTACGACACTGAAGCGTACATTCACCGTGTTGGTCGTACCGGTCGTGCCGGCCGTACCGGCAAGGCTATCCTGCTGGTCACTCCGCGTGAGCGCAGCTGGCTGCGCACTCTGGAGCGGGCCACCAACTCCCCGATGGAACCGTACCAGCTGCCGTCACCGGCTGCCCTGCAGAAAATGCGGGTAGAACAGTTTGAAGAGCAGCTGCTGGGCTTCACCAACGATCCCCGTTCTGGCAAGGCCATCGCCCTGCTGGACGAGATTGCCGAGCGTAACGACATGGACATGGCGGCCGTAGCCGGCGCCCTGGCCTGCCTGCTGGAAGCCTCCCAGCCGGATTCCCTGCCGCTGGAGCAGCCGGAAGCCCTGCCGGAGATTTCTGCCGCACCCCGCCGTGATCGCAAAGGCCCGCCTCCGGGCAAAGGTGGTTTCCGTAAGGGTGCCCCGGGCAAGAAGTTCAGTAAGGATGGCAAGCCGGGCTTCCGCAAGAGCGGCCCGAAAGCTGGCAAACCCGCCGGCAAGGGCGGCAAGCCCGCAGCCAAGGGCCCCAAGCGCGCCCCGCGCTGAGGCCTGTTCAGCGTAGCCGGTCAGCTTGACCGGCTACGCTGGTAGACTACGAAACTGTAGTCGTAAGGATTGTTGTCTGACGCGGAGAAGTCTTCGCGTCCGATTTCTTCCCATTCCTCCCAGTTCACTTCCGGAAAATACGCATCTCCGTCTACCTCGGCGTGCACCTGGGTGATGTACATCCGGTCGACCATCGGCAGGGCTTCAGCG
>CAYUNQ010000330.1:0-2162 GCA_964446185.1 uncultured Marinobacter sp.
TCCCTGAAGTTTAAGTGGTTATAACAAACTCATCCTGAGTAGCGCCGATTATAACTACCGCATTTTGGATTACAAACGAACTGCACCTCAATTTACTGGATTGCCGAAAAACCAAAACTCATCCATCGCCTCGGTGTTCATCTCTACCCAACAAAACTATGGGTTCCACCGCCCGTCACGCCAGAACTCCCTGGAATCCAGCCCTCTGGCTTTCAGCTCGTCTTCCACACATTCCCGCAACTGGCTGTAAATCGGCTGGCCCCGGCGCTTCTGTTCGGCGTATATGGTGGCCAGTCGGCGGGCAAAAAACGGGCTGGAGTGCTGGTCTGCCGCAAACTCGTAGCTCATCACCCGAGAGGCGCCAAACATCGGGCCCAGCTGGCTGGTGCGGAATGCCGGGTCGTCCTGCAGAATAGTTTGCAGGATGCTTTCGCCACTGGGGGGTGCAGGAATAATATGGCAGATGTCGTCCGGGTAACGGAATAGGTAACGGACCAGCAGGGCTGACGGTGCGTCAATGCGCTGCCGGGCACGCTGGCGGAAGCGGTAAAACGCCTTCACCTGCAGCCCCAGCGCCCAAAAGGCTTCGGCACTGGTCAGCCCGAAGCTTTCTCGGAAGATACTGAACAGGCTGTCTTCACAGCCAAGGATCGGTTGTGTGGCCCGGTCGTAGTTCTGGAGGTCTGCCGGCTCCACGTTCTTCCGATTGGTCCAGTTGCCTTTAAGCACCACCTTGTCCGGGTCCAGGTCCCGCGACAACGCTTCGTCGCGCAGCACGGTCAGGTAGCATTCGTTGAACCAGGTGCGCCACTGGCTGAGCAGCTGGGCACTGAATTCCTCGAAAACCACATCCGGCATCCAGTCGGTCAGAGAGTCCCGGGACCTCAGCAACTGCCAGCCGGCATCGTGCTTCAGGCTTTGCATGACATAGTCCGGCACTTTCCTGGCGGCCTGCTGCACTTTTGTCAGGCACAGCTCCCGGAACATTTCCCCCAGCCGGCCGACAATCAGCAGCTGCAAACGAACCACCGGCAAGCTGGTAGATTCGGCCTCGGCCAGCATTTTGTAAGACGACACATAGGAGCGACCAAACAGCGGCGCGTAACCCTGCTTGCCGGCCATCTTGCCATTGCTGCCCGTGCCGGGCATCAGCGGAGCAATCAGTTCGAACATTTCGGCATTACCCGGGCGCATGGTCAGCGGCGCATACTCCGGGTGTTTCAGAAGCAGGCGAACCAGGACCGCCTGGTTGGGGCGAATGGTCGCGGTGGCGGCATCGTCCTGTTCGTCATCCGGCTCTGGCGTTTCAGCAGCGCCAGCCGGGGCACCGGCCTTCTTCAGGCGGCCCAGACGGTTTACCGGCACGTTCAGCAACATGGCAAGGTCAAGGTCCCGGACTTCCCCATCACCAACTACACTTTCGAGAACCAGTTTAAGGTTCATCAGCGTATTACCACTGATCGGTGCCGAGGGGTGGGTCAGCTCATTCCGGGATTGCCGGTTTCTGGTTTGCTGCATGCACGGTACCTGTTTGGTATAGGGTATGTTTTTCCGAAAATGTGTGCGTTGTTAACATAAGCAATTATTGAGTCTGGCAATATTGCCATAGCGCCGCATGGGGCGCACTGAACTGTCACAAGGATTCACTAACGTGTCTGTTATCGGGGCCAAAACGTTCTTCTTTTTTGAGGGTGATTCCCAGCCCGACACACATATTATTTGCAGGCCAGACTACTTCCAGCAAGACGGCTTCCGGCTGCCGGCCAGTGGCGTTACCCTGCTGTATGGCCACAAAGGCCCAGGCAGCCTGATTGGCGCTGCAGTCCGCCAGAGTGCCAGCTCTGGTGCCGGGGTCTGCTTTGCCGACGTTAAAATCGATATCGGCGAGTGGGATGCCAACAAACAGAAGCTGGATAACTTTGGCCACTGCCGGTTCCTCAACCTGCCCCAGCGGGCTAACCGGGAAGTGCTGGATGATATAAATCAGCACTGGAATCGCTGGCTGGATGAAGAAGGCGCCCCCAACGAAGACTTCCCCCGAAAATCCTCCAACCGGATGGACCTGCTGGACAAGCTGGTTGCCCTGCCCCCGTACAACGAGCTGAACGCCATCGCCTACGATGTGCAAACCCGCTTTGGTGCTGCCAAGTTCCTTACTGTGT
>CAYUNQ010000331.1:0-1754 GCA_964446185.1 uncultured Marinobacter sp.
TGCGGGAAGACGAAGTGTCCGGCCACCTCACCCTCACCGAGTTCATGACCCGGCGGCTGACCCCGGCGGTGAAAACCTGTGAGGCCGTGGGTGAACGCCTGGAAGACCTGTCGCGCCGGGTAGACCGGGCCTCGGACATGATGCGCACCCGGGTGGAACTGGCCATCCAGAGCCAGAACCAGCAACTGCTCAGCTCCATGGACCGGCGCTCGCGCATCCAGCTGATGATGCAGCACACCGTGGAAGGCTTCTCGGTGGTGGCCATTTCCTACTACCTGATCGGCCTGCTGAAGCTGGCACTGGATACCCTGCGCGAGGCCGGCGTAGCCTTTAATCACTCGCTGGTGCTGGGCGTTGCCATTCCGGTGGTGATGGTGCTGGTGTTCATCGGCATCCGCATGATTCACCACCGGTTTATCAAGATGGCCCGCCGGCAGTAGCCGGCCTCAGGTAAACCGGGGGTCACCGGCAAACTGACGGAAAAACTGCTGGGCGGTGCGGCCGTTGCGCACGCCCTTGCCGGTGGCAAAGCGCACGGCTTCGATATGCAGTTGCTCCCGGTCTGCCGCCCTTGGAAACAGCGCATCCACTGCTTGCAGGTAAATATCCTGGGAGAAGGGATAGAACGACAACTGCAGGCCGAAGCGGTCTGCCAGTGACACCTGCTCCTCGATAGCCTCCGCCGGATGCAACTCGCCATCCCGCACTTCGCTTTTCACATTGTCGCTCATGAACTCCGGCATCAGGTGCCGTCGGTTGGAGGTGGCATACACCCGCACATTCTCCGGCGGCAGCTCCAGTGAGCCTTCCAGCACACTCTTCAGCGCCTTGTAACCGGACTCCCCCACATCGAACGACAGGTCATCGCAGAAGATCACAAACCGGTACGGCAGGTCACAGATGTCATCAACGATTTCCGGCAGGTTCACCAGGTCGTCTTTGTCCACCTCGATCATCCGCAGCCCCTGATCCCGGTAACGGTTCAGCAGGGCTTTAACCAACGACGACTTGCCGGTACCCCGGGAGCCCCAGAGCAGTGCGTTGTTGGACGGCTCGCCCGCCAGGAACCGCTCGGTGTTGCGGGCCAGGGCCTGTTTTTGCCGGTCGATGCCGGTGAGATCGTCCCAGCTGATCGGATCCAGCCGGCGAATGGCCCGCAGGCCTGAGCGATGGCGGCGCCAGACCGCAGCCGGACTCTGTGCCCAGTCGAAGGAGGTTTCGTTCATAACCTTACTCCATTTGGTTCTGAATAGGCCCGCTCACAGTCTGGCCTTGGCCAGACCTGTAGGGGTAGGATCTGCAGATCTTATCAGACACCAGGAGCAAACCATGGCACGTATCTATAACGACAACTCCCTTTCCATAGGCAACACCCCCTTGGTGAAGCTGAACCGGGTGAACGACGGCGCCACCATCTGGGCCAAGATTGAAGGCCGCAACCCGGCCTATTCCGTCAAATGCCGCATTGGCGCCGCCATGATCTGGGATGCGGAAAAACGGGGCGTTCTGAAGCCCGGCATGACCATTGTTGAACCCACCAGCGGCAACACCGGCATTGCCCTGGCCTATGTGGCAGCCGCCCGGGGTTACAAACTGGTACTGACCATGCCTGCCTCCATGAGCCTGGAGCGCCGCAAGGTGCTGAAAGCCCTGGGCGCCGACCTGGTACTGACCGAACCCGCCAAGGGCATGGCCGGCGCCATTGCCAGGGCGGAAGAACTGGTGGCGGCCGACCCGGACAACCACTTCCTGCC
>CAYUNQ010000331.1:1764-2158 GCA_964446185.1 uncultured Marinobacter sp.
TCGAAAACCCGGCCAATCCGCGCATCCACGAAGACACCACCGGCCCGGAAATCTGGAACGACACCGACGGCGAAGTGGACATCTTTGTGGCTGGCGTGGGCACCGGTGGCACCCTGACCGGGGTCTCCCGCTATATCAAGCAAACCAAGGGCAAGGCCATCACCACCGTTGCCGTCGAACCCACCGACTCCCCGATCATCACACAGGTGCGCAGCGGCCAGGACCCGAAGCCGGCCCCCCATAAAATCCAGGGCATCGGCGCCGGCTTTATTCCCGGCAACCTGGATATGGACCTGGTGGACCAGGTAGAAGCCATCAGCAACGAAGACGCCATGGCCATGGCGCACCGGATGATGAAAGAAGAAGGCATTCTGTGCGGCATCTCCTGCGGTGC
>CAYUNQ010000332.1:0-2128 GCA_964446185.1 uncultured Marinobacter sp.
ACGCTAAGGCACAGGCAGTAATCACAACGATTCCGATGCAGGAAGCTTCGCTCGACATCTGGAGCAGCAAGTACCAGCTGAAAACCAAGACTGGCGAGCCGGTCGACAAGGACATCAACGCAACCTACGAACGGGTTGCCCGCGCCCTTGCCGAAGTCGAGAAAAAGAATGTACGCGACAAGTACATGAAAGAATTCCTGTGGGCCCTGCAGAACGGCGCCATTCCGGCGGGCCGTATCACCTCCAATGCCGGAGCCGAGGCCCACAAGCCCGCGACCTCGACCATCAACTGCACCGTGTCTGGCAGCATTCACGACTCCATGAATGACATTCTGGAGAAAAACCACGAAGCAGGCCTTACCCTCAAGGCCGGCTGCGGCATCGGCTATGAATTCTCCACCCTGCGCCCCCGTGGTGCCTATGTGGCCGGCGCCGGCGCCACTACTTCCGGCCCGCTGTCGTTCATGGATATCTTCGACCGCATGTGCTTCACCGTATCTTCTGCCGGTGGCCGCCGCGGTGCCCAGATGGCCACCTTTGACGTTCACCACCCGGACGTCATCGAGTTCATCCAGGCCAAGCGTGAAGATGGCCGCCTGCGCCAGTTCAACCTGTCTCTGCTGATCACCGAAGATTTCATCGAAGCCGTGCGTAACGGCGATGACTGGCACCTTTCCTTCCCGGTCACCAAAAAGGAAGTGGAAGAAGAAGGCCTGGACCTGACCGACACCAGCAAGTTCCTGTACCGCGACTTCCCGGTTCAGGACAGCTACGTTATTAACGATGAAGGCAAGGTCGCCTGCCGCATCTACAAGACGGTGAAAGCCCAGTTCATCTGGGACACCATCATGACCAGCACCTACGACTACGCCGAGCCGGGCTTCATCCTGATCGACAAGGTCAACCAGATGAACAACAACTGGTTCTGCGAAGACATCCGTGCCACCAATCCCTGTGGCGAGCAGCCCCTGCCCCCTTATGGCAGCTGCCTGCTGGGTTCGGTCAACCTGACCAAGTTCGTGGACTATCCGTTCACTGACAAGGCCAGCTTCAACTACGAGAAATACCGCAAGGTTGTAGGCACCTTCACTCGCATGCTGGACAACGTAGTGGAAATCAACGGCCTGCCACTGGCCGAGCAGCGCCATGAAATCACCTACAAGCGCCGTCATGGCATGGGTATTCTGGGTCTGGGCTCCACCCTTGCCATGCTGCGTATGCCTTACGGCTCTGACGAATCCGTGCAGTTCACCGAAGAAGTGGTTCGGGAGATGGCGGTTGAAGGCTGGCGCCAGTCCCTGGCCCTGGCCGAAGAGAAAGGCCCGGCTCCGATCATGGAAGACGAGTTCGAAGTAACTCCGAAGATGATGAGCAAGTGCCCGGAACTGGCCAAAGACGGATACAAGGTGGGCGACATCCTCAAGGGCAAGCTGCTGCACGCCAGGTACAGCCGCTACATGCAGCAGATCGCCCACGTAGAGCCGGAGCTGGTCAAGCAACTGGCGGAGAAAGGTGGCCGTTTTACCCACCACACTTCCATTGCTCCGACCGGCACCATCAGCCTGTCGCTGGCCAACAACGCCAGTAACGGTATTGAGCCGAGCTTCTCTCACCACTATGCCCGGAACATCATCCGCGAAGGCCGGAAGACCAAAGAGAAAGTGGACGTATTCAGCTTCGAACTATTGGCCTACCGCCACCTGGTCAACCCGGGCGCCATGCCGTTCTCCGATGATGAAGACAAGAAGCTGCCCGGCTACTTCACCACATCCGATGATGTGTCACCGAAGCAGCACGTAGACATTCAGGCGGCCGCTCAGAAGTGGGTTGACTCCTCCATCTCCAAGACCGCCAACGTACCGCAGGACTTCAAGTACCAGGACTTCAAGGGCATCTACCTGTACGCCTACGACATGGGCCTGAAGGGTTGCACCACTTTCCGCTTCAACCCGGAGGCGTTCCAGGGCGTGTTGGTCAAAGAGAAAGACCTTGAGAACACCCTGTATGAGTTCACCCTGGACGATGGCAGCAAAGTCACCCTGAAGGGCAACGAACAGGTAGAGTACGACGGCGAAGTCCATACCGCCGCCAACCTTTTCGACGCCCTCAAAGAAGGCACTTACGGAAA
>CAYUNQ010000333.1:0-2105 GCA_964446185.1 uncultured Marinobacter sp.
CCGCAACCCGAAAGTGGCGGAGCAGTTCTTTACCCTGGTGAACACCTTACTGGGCTTTCCCCGCCACCTGTCCCAGCATGTCGGCGGTTTTGTCATCAGTGCCGGGCCACTGTCCGAGCTGGTGCCGGTAGAAAATGCCGCCATGGAAGGCCGCACCGTGATTCAGTGGGACAAAGACGATCTGGAAAGCCTGGGCCTGATGAAAGTGGATGTGCTGGCCCTGGGCATGCTCACCGCCATCCGCAAGGCGCTGGAGCTGATCAGCGAAGAAAAAGGCCAGACCTTCACCATGCAGGATGTCCCCCAGGAAGACCCGGACACCTACGCCATGCTGCAAAAAGGCGACAGCATCGGCGTATTCCAGGTGGAATCCCGGGCCCAGATCAACATGCTCCCGCGCCTGAAACCGGAAACCTTCTACGACCTGGTGATCGAAGTCGCCATCGTGCGCCCCGGCCCCATTCAGGGCGATATGGTGCACCCTTACCTGCGCCGCAAACACGGCCTGGAACCGGTCGAATTCCCCAACGATGCCGTCCGGCAGGTACTGGAGCGCACATTGGGCGTGCCCATCTTCCAGGAACAGGTGATCAAACTGGCCATGGTCGCCGCCGGCTTTACCGGAGGCGAAGCCGACAAACTGCGCCGGGCCATGGCCGCCTGGAAATCCCACGGGGACTTAACCCCGTTCCGGGACAAACTCATCACCGGCATGCTCGAACGAGGCCATGATCCGGACTTTGCCGAGCGCCTGTACCAGCAAATCTGCGGCTTCGGTGGCTACGGCTTCCCGGAATCCCACGCCGCCAGCTTCGCCTTGCTGGTATACGTCTCCGCCTGGATCAAACGCCACCATCCTGCCGCCTTCTACTGCGCCCTGCTCAACAGCCAGCCCATGGGTTTCTACTCCCCCAGCCAACTGGTGCAGGACGCCCAGCGCCACAACGTCACCGTACTGGCGCCAGACGTAAACCACAGCCACCGTGAACACACCCTGCAAGGCCCGGAAAAACACCTGCGCCTTGGCCTCAGAATTATTCAGGGATTGTCTTCCAGCGGTGCAGACCGCATCCACCAGCACCGCCCGAAAAACGGCTACCAAAGCGCCGCCGAACTGCGCACCCGCGCCGGCCTCAACCAACGCAACATGGAACTCCTCGCCGGCGCCAACGCCATGCCCGGCTTCACCAGCAACCGGCACCAAGCCTACTGGCAACTGCTCGAACACGAAGAACCGGCAGAACTCTTCGCCAACGAAACCATGGCAGACTACCAACCCGAACCCTGCCACCTGCTTCCCGAACCCACCGAAGGCCAGAACGTACTGGCCGACTACAACAGCCAGGGCTTAACACTACAAAGACACCCCCTCGCCCTGCTCCGCGAACAAGGCCACCTGAGATACTGCCTCACCGCCGACCAACTCAAAACCACCCGCCCCGGCATACCCGTACAGGTTGCAGGCCTCGTCACCGGCCGCCAACGCCCTGGCACCGCCTCTGGCGTCACCTTTGTCACCCTCGAAGATGAAACCGGCAACGTCAACGTCGTCGTCTGGCTAGACACCGCCCGCCGCCAACGCAAACCGTTACTCACCGCCCGGTTGTTACACGTAAAGGGGGTTATCGAAAAAGAAGGAGAGATCGTACACGTGATGGCCGGAAAGCTGTCTGACCTGAGCCACCTGATTAACGCGTTACCAGTTAGCTCCAGAGATTTTCACTGAACCCAAAAAAGAAAACCCCGCCGAAGCAGGGTTTTCTCAGTACAGCGGTGAAAAACAATCAGCCAAGCAGCTTGATCATCACACCCGCTGCAACCGCAGAGCCAATTACACCGGCCACGTTCGGGCCCATCGCGTGCATCAGCAGGAAGTTCTGCGGGTTCGCCTCCAAACCAACCTTGTTGGACACCCGCGCTGCCATCGGCACCGCAGACACCCCGGCAGAACCGATCAACGGGTTGATCTGATCCTTGCTCAGCTTGTTCATCAGCTTCGCCATCAGAACACCGGACGCGGTACCCACACCAAAGGCCACAATGCCCAGTGCAAGAATACCCAGCGTCTGGCCATCCAGAAACTTATCCGCCACCAGCTTGGCGCC
>CAYUNQ010000334.1:0-1685 GCA_964446185.1 uncultured Marinobacter sp.
CATCGCCGTCCAGCTCCAGCTCCGCCAGGCGCTCTTTAGACAAAGTAGACAGCATATTCGCCGGCGCCAGCACCGGGCACTTGTTCAGCTGCACCCCCTTCAGCGGAAAGCGGCTAACGCCCTCCCCCAGCTCCGCCTGTGAAGTAAACACCCGCTCACGGATCTGCTCCGGGCTGGCGTTGATCAGCTCGGCCGGGTCTTCCCGCAAGTCGTAGACAATCACCTGGTTTTTGTTGGTGGGATGTTCCGCCACCGGCGCCACCAACGCACAGCAACCGCGAGTGGCCGGGTACTTGGCAGAAATATGGAACACCGGCTTCAGGGTTGCGGTATCCAGCATCTGGCGGGCGGAATGCTTGTCTTTATGCTTGAGTACAAAGTCGAACAGCTTGGGCTGTTTTTCCTTGATCAGCCTGGCCACGGCAATGGTCGCCAACACATCAGACATAGCATCGTGGGCCGCTTCGTGGGCAATGCCGTTGGCCACCGTAAGCTCCTCCAGCCGGAAGCTGGGGCTGCCGTCTTCTTTCTTCGGCCAGTTGATACCCTCCGGGCGCAGGGCGTAAGTCAGCCGCACCATATCGATGATATCCCAGCGGGAATTGCCGTTCTGCCATTCCCGGCCGTATGGATCACGCAAGTTGCGGTACAGGGTGTGGCGGGTAACCTCGTCATCAAAGCGCAGGCTGTTATAGCCCACTGCACAGGTGCCAGGCTGACTGAACGCTTCATTGATCTGGGCAATGAACTCCGCTTCCGGGTAGCCGTCTTGCAGCGCTTTTTGCGGGGTGATGCCGGTAATCAGGCAGGCCTGGGGAGAAGGCAGGTAGTCGTCCGCGGGTTTGCAGTAGATCACCAGCGGGTCTTCGATGATATTCAGATCCGCATCCGTGCGCACACCGGCAAACTGGGAGGGGCGGTCGTGCACCGGGTCTACGCCGAAGGTTTCGTAGTCGTGCCAGTAGAAAGAGCGGATCAAAGGAAGACTCCTGCGAATCAATGAATCAGATGAGGCAGGAGTGTAGCAAAATCACGCACCAGTTTGCCGGGCATTACCAGACAACATAGCCTCAATACTCAAATGGTAATCCAGCGCTTGCCACTCAATGCCTGTGCCATCGCAAATAAACCGGTACTGGCGAATATCTGAGATAGACGCCTTCTCCAACTCCGGATACCAATGCACAGGCGTGGAAATTACCCGGCCGTCCTCAAGCTCGACGTGCAGGTGGCGATCATCAATGTGAACGGATTTACCTTTGAAACCAGGCATTCCATTTCTCCAGAAACTCAGACTGATGGCTCTCTACAATCGAAAGACACTCTTTCAATTCCTGATTCTTCAGCGTGCTGTATTTGACGGCCAAAGAAACCACTTCAATCTTAGCCCATCGCTCGCCTTTAAGCACATGCACGTGGGCAGGAGGATGATCATTGGCGTAGAAGAAGAATTTGAATCCATTCAGGAGAAGTAATGTTGGCATCCTTGCCACTTTTTTTTCAGCTATCAAAAAAGATCGTTGCCCTTGTCCACTTGGTGGGTACGAAGACGGTCAATGCCCGCACCTACCAATTGGCTTCGATCAACAACCATATTAATCGGCAAATTAATGAATACACCTTTTCCGACATTGATGGTATTGGCGCCGTCCAGAGTTTGCCAGCCCATATCTTCACGCTGGAAA
>CAYUNQ010000334.1:1695-2098 GCA_964446185.1 uncultured Marinobacter sp.
TAATGTTGGCATCCTTGCCACTTGCTTGAAACTGTCAGAACAGGTTGTTGCCCATATCGACCCGATGGGTGCGGAGGCGATCCACGCCGTCACCAGCCAGCTGGCTCATATCAACCGTCATGTTAACCGGCAAGTTGATGAACACGCCTTTGCCAACGTTGATGGTATTCGCACCATCCAGGCTCTGCCAATCCATGCCGTCACGCTGAAAACCAATGAAAAAGGCGTCTGTGAAGGCGCTGCTGCCCTCGACGCCGGTGTCTTCTCCAACGATGACTGAGCGGAGATTGGTTAGGGGCGCGCAGAGTTGTGGTGTTTGACAGGTCACGTCGACACCAGGAATCTTCAGCCCCACATGGGTAGCCCGGTAATTCGTCTCGGTAGCCCCTGCACCCGCAAATAA
>CAYUNQ010000335.1:0-2097 GCA_964446185.1 uncultured Marinobacter sp.
CGAGTCACCTCCCGGATACCCAGGCTGGTAAAATGCCGCCCCTTACCCACCAGCTCCAGGGCTGCACTCATCAGTTTTTCCCGGGTTTCTCCCGGCCTGCGCCTTTGTTTGTCTGCCATCTTTTACCCGTACCGCGTTCACCAGGTTCACAAGTGTACACATTAGACCGTAGAAAAACCCTTCCAGCTTGTCATTTCGAGCCAACACTCCGGGCGGGTAATTGTTGCAAGTCAAACTTGTGTGTACAGTCGTACACATTAGTGAACACTTGTACACATAGAGCCGTACAAGGCACCCGACAAACACGGAGAACGAACATGCTGGCACGACTGACACAAACCAAGGCTTTGCACTGGCTTGGCCGGCAATTACTGAACCGGGACGACCCCGCGGCGTGGCTGGACCCCCTCGCGGGTGCCATCAACCCGATGTGGGTACAGGAGTACACACCAGCCCGGGTAGAACGCATTATGGCCGAAACCGCCGACACCAAAACCTTCGTACTCAAGCCCGCCAGCCGGTGGACCGGATTCAAGGCCGGGCAGCATGTGAACATTTGTACCGAGATAGACGGTATCCGGCGTACCCGCACCTTCAGCCTGTCCAGCTCACCGGACCTTTGGCACAAACAGGGCCTGATTACCCTGACCATCAAGCGTCTGCCGGGCGGCCTGGTGACCAACTGGCTGCACGACACCCTGAATGAAGGCGATGTCATCGGCCTGACCGATGCCTTCGGTGAGTTCCTGGTTCCGCAGCCGGCCAAACCCGTGCTGTTTATCGCCGGCGGCAGCGGTATTACGCCGGTTCTGAGCCAGCTTGAAACCATGGCCGCCAGCAACTATGCGGCACCGGTTACTTTGCTGTATTTCGTGCGCACCCAGAACGACATTATTGGCCGGGAAAAACTGGAGGCCATCGCCGCCCGTTATTCCGGGCTGACCCTGAACATTATTGCCACCCATGAAGACAAGGAACCCCGCTTCCTCTGCGATGCAGACCTGGAAGCGATTGACGGGCTGAAGGAACGCGAAGTCTACCTGTGCGGCCCGAAAGGCCTGATGGACCTGGCGACGGCATTGCTGCAGCAGCGAGGCCTTGGCGAATCGCAGATGCACAGCACGTTTTTTGCCCCCCCTGCCCCGGCCAGCCTGGATAACGACCAGCTGGGCGGCGAGGTCAGCTTTACCCGCAGCAGCGTGAGTGTGGGCTCCGAAGGTGATGCCAACCTGCTGGAAATTGCCGAAGCCGCAGGCCTTAAACCCCGTTACGGCTGTCGCATGGGCATCTGCCACCAATGCAGCTGCCGCAAGACCAGCGGCACCGTGGTTAACCGCTTGACCGGCAAGGTATCCGGCCCCGGCGAAGAAAGCGTCCAGCTTTGTGTTTCCGTGCCCCGCGGGCCGGTTCAGATAGACGTATAACCCGAAATTTTTGCGTTGCGGCCGGAGCGCCGCATGGAGAAAGCACTATGAAAAAGCTTAGCGAAGAACAACTGAACGGCCTCCAGCAAGACCTGGATGCCATCCGCGACGAAGTGCTGGCCGATCTGGGCGAGCGGGATGCCAACTACATCCGCAAGATCATCCGTCTGCACCGCACCCTGGAAGTAGGTGGCCGGGTGATGATGCCTTTCGGCTTTATCCCGCCGGTCTTTGTAGCCGCCACCGCCAGCCTGGGTATTGCCAAGATCCTGGAAAACATGGAAATCGGCCATAACGTGATGCACGGCCAGTACGACTGGATGAACGACCCGGCCCTGAACTCCCAGACCTACGAATGGGACACCGTGTGCACCAGCGATTCCTGGCGCCAGACCCACAACTACGAGCACCACACTTACACCAACATCATAGGCAAGGACCGGGATTACGGCTATGCCGTGCTGCGCCTGAGCGATGATGTGAAGTGGCACCCCGGACACCTGCTGCAGTTCGTGAACTACATCCTGCTGACGGTGCTGTTCCAGTGGGGTGTGGGCGTGCATGAACTGGAGAGCGAGAAAATTCGCCGGGGTGAGTTGCGCTGGCGCGACAAGCTTCCGTTCCTGAAGGACTTCGTCCGCAAGGGTGGCCGCCAGGCCTTCAAGGATTACGT
>CAYUNQ010000336.1:0-2093 GCA_964446185.1 uncultured Marinobacter sp.
AAGCGGGCCCGGGAATTGTTGGAGCGGGTTGGCCTGGGCGAGCGCCTGAGTCACACTCCCCGCCAGTTATCCGGCGGCGAGCAACAACGGGTTGCCATTGCCCGGGCCTTCGCTTCTGACCCGGTGGTCCTGTTTGCCGACGAACCCACCGGTAACCTCGATAACCGCACAGGCCAGGCGGTGTCTGACCTGCTGATGGACCTGAACCGGGAGCAGGGCACTACGCTGGTGATGGTCACCCACGATGACCGCCTGGCCGCACGCTGTGGCCGGCAGCTGCATATTGAAGCGGGTGTGCTCACCGAGCCGGAGCTGGTGGAAGAGGTGTCTGGCTGATGGCAGCATCACAGAAGCTCATGTCCGTAAGCCGGGACTGGCGCGAACGAGACGTTCGGGTGGTCCTGGTTGCCCTGATTATCGCTGTGGCCACGGTGGCTACCATCGCCCTGTTTGCCAGCCAGTTGCAGCGCACTCTGGTCTCTTCGGCCAGCTCCTTCCTGGCGGCTGATCGCCAGCTGGAAGCCGAAAATGGCCGGCCGGTGCCGGCAGGCTGGATTGAGGAAGCGCGTGATCGCGGCATCGAAACCGGCCAGATGATCGAATTTTCCACCATGGTGTTCGGTGAAAGCGGTTTTCAGCTGGTGTCGGTAAAGGCGGTCAGCGACGAATATCCGCTGCGCGGTGACATTGAAGTGCAATCCCGTGCCGAGGGTACTCGCTCAATTGTGGGGTCTGGCCCTGCCAAAGGCGAGATCTGGATCAACCCGCGCCTGCTGCGTTTGCTGGAGCTGGACGTCGGCGACACGCTGGAAGTCGGCAACCTGAAACTTGAGATCTCAAACCTGCTTTTACGTGAGCCCGATGGCGGTTTCCGGCTTTCATCGCTGGCGCCCCGAGTGATGATGCACGTAGACGATGTTCCGGCTACCGGGGTGCTTCAGGAAGGCAGTCGGGTGGAATACATCTATCTGTTTGCCGGTGCCGAAAACCTGTTAAACGATTACTATCAGTGGCTGGAGCCGCAACTGGAGCCGAGTCATGAATGGGAAGGCGTGAGGGATGGCGAAACTTTCTCCCGCTCCCTTGAACGGGCCGAACGCTTCCTTCTGCTTGGCGGCAGCCTGGCGGTATTGCTGGCGGCGGTGGCAGTTGCCGTGGCAAGCCGGCAGTACGCATTGTCGCAACGGGACACGGTGGCACTGCTGAAGACGCTGGGGCTTACCGGTAAGGGCATCGGCCGTTTGTACCTTCGCCGCCTGGCCCTATGGGGCGTGGCAGGCATTATTGGCGGGCTGGTGCTGGCACTGCCGCTGTTCTGGCTGCTGGCCAGGATGCTTGGCAGTGTGCTGGAACGCCCGGTTGATATCTATCTCGACCCTGTAGCCCTGGCGCCGGCGCTGCTGACCGCGCTGGTATCCTTGTTTGCCTTCGCGTACCCGCCGGTTCGCCGCCTGCGCAATGTGCCTGCTATGCGGGTGCTGCGCTCCCAGCCCGGGGAAACCGGCCGGGAAGCCATTCCGGATCTGATCATTGCCGTGCTGGCCATCTTCGGACTGGTGTGGATGTATGCCGGCGAACTGGCCCTGGTGGCATCCCTGCTGGGCGGGCTGGTGTTATTGCTGGCAGTGCTGGCGCTGGTGGGCTGGTTGATGGTCTCTGTGCTACGCAAAGTGCGCGGTGGTGGCAACGCCTGGCGCCTGGCCCTTGTTGGCCTTTACCGGCACCGGCAGGCCAGCATGGCGCAAATGGCGGTATTTGCCATGACCCTGATGTTGGCGGCGACATTGGTGCTGGTCCGTTCGTCCCTGCTGGACGACTGGCAGGCCCAGCTTCCGGACGATGCTCCCAATCACTTCCTGATAAACATATCGCCGGACACGGTAGATGAGGTTGATGCCTATTGGGAAGCGCAGGGATCACCCCTGGACACCGTCTACCCCATGGTCCGTGGCCGTTTGACCGAACTGAACGACCAGCCTGTGAAAGAGGCGGTCAGTAAGGATGAGCGAATTAACGCACTTAATCGGGAGTTGAACCTCACCTGGATGGAAGACCTGCCCGAAGACAACCGGATTGTGGAAGGACAGTGGTTT
>CAYUNQ010000337.1:0-2082 GCA_964446185.1 uncultured Marinobacter sp.
CACTCACCGAACACCGCTTGAACATGATCGAGATGGTCATCAACGAAGCCGCGGTGGATTCACGCCAGGTAATTCCGGCCTCGATGTTCGTTGCCCTGCCCGGTGAACGCACAGACGGTCAGTACCCAGCTCACGAATCTTCATGCGCACTTTACGTGCGCGACGCAGTCTTTCGATATTCGCGCTCATAGTCCCGCCTTATTTCTTCTTGGCTTCTTTGCGTCTGACCTGCTCATCCGCATAACGAACACCCTTACCCTTATAAGGCTCGGGCGGACGGAACGCACGGATATCCGCAGCGACCTGGCCAACCTGTTGCTTGTCGATACCGCGAATTACAACTTCCGTATTGGACGGAGTTTCAGCGGTAACACCCTCGGGCAGCTCATACTCGACCGGGTGGGAAAAACCCAGGGTCAGGTTAAGCTTCTTACCTTGCGCCTGCGCACGGTAACCTACGCCCGTCAGCTGAAGCTTGCGCTCCCAGCCTGCGGATACGCCGGCAACCATATTGCTAACCAGCGCACGAGTAGTACCAGCAAGAGCGCGGGACTGTTTCGCACCGTCGCGGGCTGCAAAGCGAAGAGTACCCTCTTCCTGCTTTACCTCAACCGCTTGGTGAATGGTGAATTGAAGCGCTCCCTTGGAGCCCTTCACATTAATTTCCTGTCCGTTCAGCTTGACCTCAACACCGGAAGGCAGCACGACAGGATTATTGGCAACCCTGGACATGAGTATCTCCTAGAATACGGTGCAGATGACTTCGCCACCCACGCCTGCAGCTCGTGCGGCGCGGTCTGTCATAACGCCCTTGGACGTTGAGACAATCGCGACTCCCAGACCACCGGATACTTTCGGCAGCTTCCCGGCGCCTTTGTACTGGCGCAGACTCGGACGGCTGACCCGCTTGATCTCTTCAATTACCGGCTTGCCACCGAAATATTTCAGAGTAATGGTCAGTTCCGGCTTCGCGTCAGCTGAAACAGAGAAATCCTCAACGTAACCTTCGTCCTTCAGGACCTGGGCTACGGAGACTTTCATATTGGAAGATGGCATCTTAACGTCAGCTTTTGACGCCATCTGGGCATTACGGATACGGGTAAACATATCCGCAAGCGTGTCTTGCATACTCATTAGTATGAGGCTCCTGATCTTTTTAGTTGTGCAGCGGCGTGCCGCACCGCTTACCAACAGACACCTGACCGAAGTCAGGTGCCTATCTTACCAGCTTGCCTTGGTCAGGCCCGGAACGTCACCGCGCATGCCGTATTCACGGAGTTTGATCCGTGAAAGCTCGAACTTGCGCAGAACGCCGTGGGGACGACCAGTCACCTGGCAACGATTACGAAGACGCGAAGGAGAAGCGTCGCGAGGAAGCTGTTGAAGCTTCATCTGCGCATCCCAACGGTCATCATCGCTGGTATTCGGGTTTTTGATAATCGCCTTGAGCTCGGCGCGCTTGGCTGCGTACTTAGCCACAGTCTGCTCGCGCTTCAGCTCACGGTTTTTCATTGAAACCTTCGCCATGTCACTCGTTCCTTATTTCTTGAACGGAAAGCCAAAGGCTTTCAACAGTTCGCGACCTTCGTCGTCGGTACCGGCAGAGGTGGTGATGGTGATATCCAGCCCGCGGATCTTGTCGACTTTGTCGTACTCGATCTCCGGGAAGATGATCTGCTCACGCACACCCATGCTGTAGTTACCGCGACCGTCGAAGGATTTCGGGTTCAGACCGCGGAAGTCACGAATGCGGGGAACCGCAATGTGTACCAGGCGATCAAAGAAATCCCACATGCGCTCACCGCGCAGGGTCACTTTACAACCAATCGGCCAACCTTCACGGATTTTGAAACCCGCTACAGACTTGCGCGCTTTGGTAACAACAACTTTCTGACCCGTGAGGCGCTCAAGATCCGCCACAGCGTTTTCAATCAGCTTTTTGTCACCAACCGCTTCGCCAACACCCATGTTCAGGGTGATTTTCTCGATACGCGGCACCTGCATTACGTTCTTGTAGCCGAACTCTTTCTGCAGGGCGGGTACCACTTCCTTAGCGTACTGCTCTTTCATGTTAAGCATCGT
>CAYUNQ010000338.1:0-2082 GCA_964446185.1 uncultured Marinobacter sp.
GCTTGCCGCCTTGCCGGAAAGCCACAAACGCACAGCGTTTTGCCGATGGCCACAAGTCCTCAATGGCAGAAACGATAAAGTAGTTATCGGCGTACACCAGCGAGGCCTTGGTGTATTCAATGCCCAGCTCCAGAAATGCCATCAGGTCGTTTTTCTGGTGGCAAGCCTGCATCTGGCTGTACAGGCCTTCCAGCCGCGCCATATCTTCCGGCTGCCATTGCCGTACCAGTTTGCGGCCAGTGTGCGTCAGGTACAGTTCCAGGGTTTCGTACAGGCTTTTGACAAAGTGCTCGTCCAGCAGTGTTACAAAGGCGCCCTTGCGGGGTACGTTCTTCACCAGGTGGCGTTTTTCCAGCAGCAGCAGGCCTTCACGAATGGAGCCGTGGCTTACGTCCATTTCCTTGGCCATGGCACTTTCATAGATGCGCTCACCGGAGCGCAGCTGGCCGAAGGCAATCAGGTTTTCAATATGGCGGGCGACCTGTTCAGTCAGTGTTTCTCGGGGCTTGAATGCAGTCATGGGTAACAGCTTGCTGTATGGCGTTTTTCGGGGAGCACATATTGGCACAAGCCTGCATTGAGAACCAGTTCAAAGGAGTGGGGCCAGCAGCCGCACGGCCCGGCAGCCAAGGCGGAATGGCAGGGAGCGGTCCTGGTAGTCGCTTTCGGTCATCAGTCTGCAGTGTTGCAAATCGTCTTCGAGCATCTGCTCCACCTGGCTGATAAAGTCCGGGTTGGTATTGATTGCCATAATTTCAAAGTTCAGGCGCATGGAGCGGTTGTCCAGATTGGCGGTACCCACAGCGGTGTAGCGGTTGTCCACCAGAACCACCTTCTGGTGCATGAACCCCGGCTGGTACCGGTAGATACCAATGCCGGCCTGGCAGGCCTGTACCAGATAGGAGTATGCCGCTACCCGGATTAACGGGCTGTCGGATTTTTCCGGAATCAGAATGCGCACATCCACACCGCGCAGGGCCGCCAGTTGCAGGGCGTTCATGACCTGGAAGTCCGGCACAAAGTAAGGCGACGCAATCCAGAGCCGGCTCCGGGCATTGTTGATGCAGTTCAGGAAAAACAGGGTGCAGGTCTCCCAGGTGTCGGCCGGGCCCGAGGGCAACACCAGTACTTCCTCTTGCCCCGGTGGCGGCTCTACCGGCGCCCAGTCCAGTTCCGGACGGTTGCTGCTGGCCCAGTTCCAGTCTTCCAGCCAGGCCAGCTGCAAACCCGTCACTGCCGGGCCTTCGATCCGGCAGTGGGTGTCGCGCCAGGGCTCCTGATCTATCGCCGTGCCCAGATACTCATCGCCCAGGTTGATACCGCCCACAAAGCCCACACGGCCGTCACAAACCAGCAGTTTTCGATGATTGCGGAAGTTGATCTGGAAGCGCCGGCGGCGCACGTTGCCGTTGCCGAACGAAGCCACCTGTGCCCCGGCGGCAGACAGTTCCCGCAGCCAGCGCCTGGACAGCGATACGCTGCCGATGTCGTCGTACAGAAACCACACCGCGACGCCTTCGGCCAGCTTGCGTTCCAGTATCGACTTGATGCGGTAACCGACCTTGTCGGAGCGCACCATATAGAATTCCAGAAGGATGTAACGGGAAGCATTTTCCATGGCCTCGAACAGGGCCTCAAAGGTGGCTGCGCCATCTTGCAAAAGGGTGCAGCGGTTGCCGCTGGTGAAGGGCTGTCGCCCGAGTTTGCTCAGCACCTGCAGCTCGTCGGTGAAGTGGCTGTCGTCGGGTTTGGCAATGGACGTTGGTTGATGTTCAAAGTTGTCGAGCAGCCTGCTCAGAGATTGGTAGCCCATTCGCCTGGCTTTCACGTAGCCGCCAAAACGGATGCGGCCAAACAGCAGGAACGCCGGTACTGCCAGGTAGGGCAGGCCAAGCAGGGCGATAATCCAGGCAATGGCACCCTGGGGCGTGCGGTAGGTCAGCAGAATACGATAGATACAGGCGATGGCGCCCAGATACAGCAATGCCAGCGGGATAGCGAGCCATGACAGTGTATCGCCGCTCATGCATCAACCTCCTGGTGTCGGGCCCGGTACTGTGCCGGAGCCATGCCGGTCCAGCG
>CAYUNQ010000339.1:0-2068 GCA_964446185.1 uncultured Marinobacter sp.
AGTTGTCGGCGCAATCTACACAAACTGTAGTAGATGGCAAGACCTGTAAACGCCTGGGGTCAATTTCCACGCCACACTTTTCGCACTCGTCTCCTGCCCCGCTGGCAATCCGGTCCAGGGCGTGGGCTATCTGCCCCAGTTCCGCACGGGTCTCAGCTTCAAGAGTGTCCACGACCTGATCATTCTGGGTTTCCGTGGCCTGCTCCTCAAAATCCTTGTCCAGCGCACCCGTTTCACGATGCTGGTGGGCGTGATAACGGGCAAGTCTCGCTTCCAGTTCGGCTTTCAGCGTTTCCAGTTCGGCTTGACGGCTGTTCATGACGTTCTCCATTATCAACGTTATAAATGGCAGACTATAGAATATGCGGGAACGGTGTTTGATACCTGTCAAAACGGCATCATGTACCTGAAATTAGACTACCGCCCCCGATCATTCCACCTGCCGGACGTTCCGGCACCGACAACAGGAGCACCCATGGGACTGCCCGTTCCCATCTCTCAGATCATGCACAGCGGCCTGCTGCTGGAATGCAGCCCGGAGACGACCATCGCCGCCGCCGCAGCACGCATGGCGGAGAACTCGGTCAGCTCCATCCTGATCAGGCAGCACGGCACCGTTGTTGGGATCTGGACAGAAAGGGATGCCCTGGCCATCAATTTTGCCGACCCGGACCCGTTCACCAAACCGGTCAGCTCCGTTATGAGCGCGCCGGTGCTGTCACTGCCGGCCACCATGGATACCGCCCAGGCAGCGATACAACTGAAAAACCAGAACAGGCACCACGCCCTTGTTACCGATGAAACCGGTAAGATAGTCGGCATTCTTTCACGCACCGACCTGGCACTGAATCAGGGGCTGGAACCCTACCTGCGTTTAAGGGAGGTGCGGGCAGCTATCTCCCGTCCACCAGTACTCGTACCGGGCAAGCAGTCACTTGCTGAAGTGGCAGCCTTGATGCACCAGCAGGGCGCAGACGCCGTGGTGGTCGACTGCGGCGAAGATGGCTTTGGCATTATCACCGAACGAGACATGGTGCAATTCATCGCCCGGCATACCAGCAACACCCGGATTGGCAAACTGGCATCCCGACCCCTGCTGACCGCAAACGAAGACGATCCGCTTATCCACGCCCGGGATATGCTTCTGGACCACCGCATTCGCCATCTCGGTGTACTGGACCAAACCGGGGCAATCATTGGACTTATCGGCTACAACGATATGCTATCAGGCGCCGAACAGATGTATCTGGAAGACCTGCGGGAAGCGCTCGAACAGCGGGATAAAGCCCTGGCTCAATCCAGCCGGACCCTGAAGCTCGCCGAACAGGTTATCCAGTCCTCCTTTGAGGGCATCATGGTGACGGACGCCAACGCCAGAATCGAATTCGTGAATCCGGCATTTACCCACCTCACCGGCTACGCGCCCGAAGAAGTGATAGGGCGTACCACCGAGATTCTCTCGTCTGGCCGCCACGATTCCGAATTCTACAGCCGGATGTGGCAGTCCCTGAAAAACCACGGCTACTGGCGTGGCGAAATCTGGAACCGGCGCAAAAACGGGGAATTGTACCTGGAATTGCTGACCATTACCGCCATTACCGACAACAGTGGCAACGCCACCCATTATGCCGGCCTGTTCACCGACATCACCCAGAACCGCAACAATGAAGAACAGATCCGCCAGCTCGCCTACTACGACGCCCTCACAGGTGTCCCTAACCGGAGACTACTGGAAGATCGCCTGCAACACGCGATTCGCCACGCTCACCGGACAGAGATGCTGCTCGGAGTAATGTTCATGGACCTGGACAAGTTCAAGGAAGTGAACGATACCCTCGGCCACGCCACTGGCGACGAGCTGCTGGTTCAGTTCACGGCAAGGGTGCGCAGTTGCCTGCGAGAAGACGACACCCTGGCCAGGTTAGGGGGCGACGAGTTTATTGTCCTGTTACCGGAAATGGACAGCCCCGACACCGTGGTGAAAGTGGCCGAGCGCCTGGTTGCGGCGTCCGCTCCTCCCTATGCTATTAATGGCCACAGCCTGACGGTAAGCACCAGCATTGGTATC
>CAYUNQ010000340.1:0-2064 GCA_964446185.1 uncultured Marinobacter sp.
CGCGGTGGTCATCAATGAAACCGGTGGTCAGCTCGGCCTGGCGGAAGGGTTCGGCATCGGCCAGGGCGTGCAGGAAGCGGATGTTGGTTTTCAGCCCTGCAATGCGGTACTGCTCCAGGGCCTGCACCATGCGGTTGATGGCCTGTTCCCGGGTTTCGTCCCACACGATGAGCTTGGCGATCATCGGGTCGTAGTGGATGCTGATGTCGTCGTCTTCGGTAACGCCGGTATCCACCCGCACATGGGCAGATTCTTCCGGGGTGCGCAGGTAGCGCAGGGTGCCGGTGGCCGGCAGGAAGTCCTGGTCCGGGTCTTCGGCGTAGATCCGCGCTTCCAGGGCGTGGCCGCGGGTTTTCACCTGTTCCTGGGCCAGCGGCAGGGGCTCACCCCAGGCCACTTTCAGCTGCCATTCCACCAGGTCTTGCCCGGTGACCATTTCGGTGACCGGGTGTTCCACCTGCAGGCGGGTGTTCATTTCCATGAAGAAGAACGAGCCGTCTACGTCGTACAGGAACTCGACGGTGCCGGCGCCCACGTAGTTAATGGCTTGCGCGGCTTTCACGGCGGCCTCGCCCATGGCTTTTCGGGTGTCCTCGCTCAGCCCCGGGGCGGGGGCTTCTTCCAGTACTTTCTGGTGGCGGCGCTGCACGGAGCAGTCGCGCTCGGCCAGGTAGATGCCGTTGCCCTGCTGGTCGCAGAACACCTGAATCTCCACGTGGCGCGGCTGGGTCAGGTAGCGTTCGATCAGCATGTCCGGGTTGCCGAAGGCGTTCCTGGCTTCCCGCCGGGCGGAGGCCAGGGCGTCGTCGAAGTCGGCCATGCTTTCCACTACCCGCATGCCTTTGCCACCGCCGCCGGCAACGGCCTTCAGCAGCAGCGGGAAGCCGCATTTCTCGGCCTCGGCCCGTAGCAGTTCCGGCGACTGGTCTTTACCGTGGTAGCCCGGCACCAGGGGCACACCGGCTTTTTCCATAATCGCCTTGGCGGCGGACTTGGAGCCCATGGCGGCGATGGCCGAAGAGGGCGGGCCGATGAATACGATGCCGTTGGCTTCGCAGGCTTCGGCAAAGCCGGTGTTTTCAGACAGGAAGCCGTAGCCGGGGTGAATGGCCTGGGCGCCACTCTGCCTGGCAATGTCGATAATGGTGTCGGCTTTCAGGTAGCTGTCAGCGCTGGCGGCCGGGCCGATTTTGAAGGCCTCGTCTGCCATGGCGACATGACGAGCGTTGGCGTCAGCGTCTGAGTAGACTGCCACGCAGCGGATACCCATGCGGTGGGCGGTCTGGATAATCCGGCAGGCGATTTCGCCCCGGTTAGCAATCAGGATTTTATTGAACATTATGTGTTATCTCCCGGAACCCAGCTGGCCTTGCGTTTGTTCAGGAAAGCGCTGAGCCCTTCCTGGCCTTCCTCACCCACACGGATGTCGGCGATGCGTTGGGCAGTGTCTTCGATGACATCGGCACTGATGGGCTTATGGCTGACGGCAAACACCAGGTCTTTGGCCGCTTGCATGGCTTGCGGGCCGTTGGCGGCCAGTTGCTGCAGCAGCTCGGTGCAGTGGGCGTGCATGGCGGCTTCGTCGTCACAGACCATGTGCACCAGCCCGTACTCACTGGCCTGTTGTGCGCTGAAGACTTCGGCGGAGATGAAATAGCGCCGGGCCTGTCGCTCACCGATGGCTCGCACCACATAGGGGCTGATCACGGCGGGAACCAGGCCGAGTTTCACTTCACTCAGGCAGAAACTGGCGTTTGCGGTGGCGAGCACGATGTCGCAGCAGGCGGCCAGGCCGACAGCGCCACCGTAGGCTGCGCCCTGAACCAGGCCGATCACTGGCTTGGACAGGTGGTTGAGTACGTTCATCAATCGCGCCAGTTGCCGCGAGTCGTCCAGGTTTTCCTGGCGGCTGTTGTCGGCCATTCGGCGCATCCAGCCCAAGTCCGCCCCGGCGGAGAAGTGCTTGCCTTCGGAGCGAAGCAGGACGATGCGGGTTTGCTCATCTTTTCCCGTGACTTCCAGCGCCTTGATCAGTTGCTGGATGATCACATCGTCGAAGGCGTT
>CAYUNQ010000341.1:0-2058 GCA_964446185.1 uncultured Marinobacter sp.
TGGGCCTGTTCGTGCTCATCTTCAAGAAGCGCAATGCGCATCAGGCGTTTCCTTCGTTAATAGGGCTATCTGCAATATCCGGCCATTATTCCAGAAATTCAATGTTCGATCAGCCCTGTAGGGGCTATTTCCTTAATGTGAGCGCCGGTTTTCCGTTGTCGTCGTCTACCGTTTGCCGGCAGCCGGGAAAGTTGCTGCAACCCCAGAACCAGCCTTTCTTGCTGTGCCGGCGCACCAGGGGTGAAAAACAGTGCGGGCAGGGTACCGGTTTCTGGCTGGTGCCGTCTTTCGGCTGGCTGTCTTCCAGCGGCCGGGTGCCCTTGCAATCCGGGTAGCGGGTGCAGGCATAGAAGCGCCCGAACTTGCCGTCCCGCTCGACCATCGGTGCCCGGCATTTGGGGCAGTGGATGGCTTCGTTGCCGGCAACGCTGTCGTCGTTGGCCGGCTTCGGGCGCCGGTTTATAAAGCCGGTGATTTCTTCCTTCAGGCTGGCCAGGAATTGCCGGGGATCATCTTCGCCGCGGCGTATGCCTTCCAGGGTCGCCTCCCAGACAGCGGTGCGATCCGGAGTGCGGATGGAATCCGGCAGGGCGGCAATCAGCGCTTTGCCTTTGTCTGTGGCCTTAATGTAGCGCTTTTCCCGGAACAGATAGTCCCGTTTGAAAAGAGTGTCGATAATCGCTGCCCGGGTGGCCTCGGTACCCAGGCCATCGGTTTCCCGCAGGGTTTTTCTGAGTTCCGGGTCCGCCACGAAACGGGCAATGTTGGTCATCGCTGACAGCAGTGTGGCATCGGTGAAATGCTGGGGTGGCTGGGTTTTCTTTTCTTTTACGCCAGCGTTGGTGCACAGCACCGGTTCGTTTCGCTCCAGCCTTGGCAGAGGGGGCTTTTCCGGTTCGCTGTTGTTTTCCCGAAGCCGGAGTTCCAGATTTTTCCAGCCTGGGCTGAGAATGGCGGTTTCGGTGGCCCGGAACTTGTGCTCCAGCACTTTCACCGTCAGCTTGCCTTCCCGGTGTACGGCATCTGCCGCAAACTGCATCAGGTAGTAGCGGCTGATCAGTCCGTAAATTTTTTGCTCTGCCGCAGTCAGCTTGCCGTTGGCCGACGGCCGCACGGTAGGAATGATAGCGTGGTGCGCGTCCACCTGTTTGTCGTCCCAGGCGGCGGAGCGGCGGCTGGTGTCCAGTTCGCCGAACTGCGTTTCCAGATCCGGTGCGACACGGCCGATGGCGCGGATAACCTGCTCGCGCTGGTTATAGTGGCCTTCGGGCAGGTAGCGGCAGTCAGAACGGGGGTAAGTGATCAGCTGGTGCCGCTCGTACAGGTTCTGGGCGGTATCCAGCACATCTTTGGCGCCCATGCGGAACAGCCGGCCGGCTTCTATTTGCAGGGCCGACAACGACAGCGGCAGGGGCGGTGCTTCGGGGCGGTCCCGGAACCGGGATTCCACGATGGTGCCAGGGCGGCCATTCACTTCGGCAGCAATCTGGTCCGCAATTTCCCGGCTGAGCAGGCGGCTTTCTTCGTCCAGGTGGTCCTGGAATTGCTCGTCGGGCAGCCATCGTGCGGTGAAGGGGCGTTGGTCTGCGTCGTCTTCACGGGCGCGGAATTCGCCTTCAATCCGGAACCAGGGTTTCGGCTCAAAGTCCTCGATGGTGTTGTCCCGCTCAACCACCAGCCCCAATACCGGTGTCTGTACACGGCCGACCGAGTACACGCCCTGTTCGCCCTGTTGCTGATAGGTGAGCGTGTAGAAACGGGTCAGGTTGATGCCATACAACCAGTCTGCACGCTGGCGGGCCAGGGCCGAATGGGACAGGCGCCGGAATGCGCGGTTGTCTTTGGGGGCCTGGATGGCCCGGGCAACGGCGTTGGGGGTCAGGTCGTTGATCAGTATCCGTTGCACCGGGGCCTTGGTGCCCACATAGCGGAGTACTTCATCCACCAATAGCTGGCCTTCCCGGTCCGGGTCGCCGGCGTGGGTGATGGTGTCGGCCTGGCGAATCAGGGATTCCAGCACCTTCAGTTGCTGGCGCACGCTGTCTTTGGGGGACAGCT
>CAYUNQ010000342.1:0-2052 GCA_964446185.1 uncultured Marinobacter sp.
TCGCCGGTGGAAACCTTTGCTGAAGCTGTCATTCGCAGGCTTTACCACCCCGGCCAGGTTCTGGCGTGGAATGTGAACTTTCCAGCCTGTGAAGCGGCCGATATTACCGCAGCCCGATGGTGTCGGCAGTCTAACGGCTCTATCCAGAAGCCAACACTCGTCGCAGGCCGTGATGCGCGCAGCCTGCCTTACTGGTGGCTTGGTTTTGACCGGAGCTCACGCCACATTGTTGCGCCGGATGCGGATGTGACCGTACTTCGTGAAAAAGCCGTTGCCATTTCACCGTTACGCCATGATGAGCCCTTGCCCGGGGCTGTTGATTATTTTGATTTGTCCGCTCAAGCGGTTGACTGAATTAACCCAGGGGGAGAACAAGAATATGTTTACACGCCACTACAAGGTTTGGCCGAAAGATCTGCCCAAAACCATGACCCTGCCGAAAACCAGTCTGTACACCAACCTGGAAGTCTCGGCACTGCGTTATCCGGACCACAATGCCATCGTTTTCTACGATGCGCCCATGACCTATGCCAGGCTTAAGCGAGAAGTCGATACTATGGCGGGTTACCTGCAGGCCCAGGGGGTCAAGAAGGGTGACCGGGTCCTGCTTTATATGCAGAACTCCCCGCAGTATGTGATCTCCTACTATGCCATCCTGCGGGCCGATGCCGTGGTTATTCCTGTGAATCCCATGAACCGCGCGGCGGAGCTTGAGCACTATATTTCGGATACCGGCTCCACGGTTTGCATGGCGGGCCAGGAACTGGCGGGCTTCATCGCGCCGTTGATTGGTGAGACCAACCTGGAACAAGTGATTGTTGCGTCTTACAACACCTACATTAATCCGGAAACCGACCTGACGTTGCCGGCTGAAGTTGCTGCGCCCGCGTGGTCCAGGGATATACCGGGAGTGGTTACCTGGGAGGCGGCCCTGGAAGCCGGACACAAGCCCGGTGAACATACTGCCGGCCCGGATGACCTTGCCGTTATTCCGTACAGCTCCGGTACCACCGGGGCACCCAAGGGCTGCATGCACACTCACCGGTCGGTGATGGCGACAGCCGTGCACCGGGTATTCTGGAATCTGTCCACTCCGGATAGTGTTCAGCTATCCACGCTGCCGTTCTTCCACGTAACCGGCATGACTGGCTCCATGAACGGTCCCATATTCTGCGGTGCCACTTCTGTCATCATGACCCGTTGGGACAGAACCACAGCGGCACGTTTGATTGAGCGTTACAAGGTTACCGGCTGGACCAACATCGTCACCATGGCGGTGGACTTCCTGTCGAATCCGGATCTGGGCAAGTACGACATCAGCAGCCTGAACATGATTGGTGGTGGTGGTGCCGCCATGCCGGTTGCGGTCGCCGAGAAGCTCAAAAAGCTGACGGGCCTTGATTACATTGAAGGCTACGGTCTGTCTGAAACCATGGCAGCGACCCATATCCATCCAACCAAAAGCCCCAAGCCCCAGTGTCTGGGCATTCCGGTGTTTGATGTCGACAGCCGGATTATCGATGTCGACACACTTGAAGAAAAAGGCGTGGGAGAAACCGGCGAGATCGTTTCCTGCGGGCCTCAGGTCACTCTGGGTTACTGGAATCGACCCGTGGATACCGAGGCCTCGTTCGTCGAAATCGATGGTAAGCGTTTCTTCCGCACCGGCGATCTGGGTTACTACGATGAAGATGGTTACTTCTTCATGGTGGATCGGGTCAAACGCATGATCAACGCGTCTGGCTTCAAGGTCTGGCCGTCTGAGGTAGAAGGTTTGATGTATCGTCACCCATCCATCCACGAAGTCTGCATTATCTCTGCTCCGGACCCCAAGCGTGGTGAAACGGTCAAGGCTTGCATTGTGCTAACGCCTGAGGCTGAAAACACAACAACCAAGGAAGACATCATCAGTTGGTGTAAGGAGCAAATGGCGGCCTACAAGGTGCCAACCATCATTGAATTTGTTGATGAGTTGCCAAAATCACCGACCGGAAAGCTGATGTGGCGGGCACTTCAGGAGCAGGAGTGGCAGAAGTAGCTTGCACAACACTG
>CAYUNQ010000343.1:0-2044 GCA_964446185.1 uncultured Marinobacter sp.
TGATGCCTTCGACCCGAGAAAGAACTGATATGAGCGAAATACTGAACATCTCGGGATTGTCGATTCGCTTTGATAACGGTCCGCTGGTGGTTGACGACCTGTCGTTCACCATCGACAAGGGTCAGACCCTGGCACTGGTTGGCGAAAGCGGGTCCGGAAAATCGGTTTCTGCACTATCGGTATTACGGCTGCTGGATGAGCGCCACGCTCGCTACCCTGCTGGCAGTATCTGTTACCACGGGGAGGATCTCCTGCAGGCACCGGAAAAGCGCATGCGCCAGATCCGCGGCCGCAAGATCAGCATCATCTTTCAGGAGCCGATGACCTCCCTGAACCCGCTCCATTCCGTTGAGAAACAGATTACCGAAACGCTGGAACTGCACATGGGCCTGCGGGGCGAACAAGCCCGGGCCAGATGCGTCGAGTTGCTGGCACTGGTGGGTATCCCGGAGCCGGAACGTCGTCTGCAGAGTTATCCGCATCAGCTCTCAGGCGGGCAGAAACAACGGGTGATGATCGCCATGGCCCTCGCCAATGAGCCGGAACTGCTGATCGCCGACGAGCCCACCACTGCCCTGGATGTCACCGTACAAAAACAGGTACTGGAACTGCTGAAATCGCTGCAACAGAAACTGGGCATGGCCATGCTCCTGATCACCCACGATCTAAGTCTGGTGCGCCGGTATGCCGACAAGGTTGTGGTCATGGAACGCGGGAAACGGGTAGAGGCGGCATCCGTTGAAACACTGTTCGAGGCGCCATCCCACCCCTACACCCGGAACCTGATTAACGCCGAGCCTCCGGAACACCCCCTGCCGGCGAACAACAAGCAGCCGGAGCTGATGCGGGTCGACAAGCTGAACGTGCGCTTTCCGATAAAAAAGGATCTGTTTGGGCGCGTAAAAGAGAGCTATCACGCGGTTCGTGATGTGAGCTTCACCGTGCGGGCCGGCGAAACCCTCGGCATTGTCGGTGAGAGTGGCAGTGGCAAAACCACCATCGGCCACGCCTTGTTAAAGCTCACCGGCGCCACCGGCAACATCCAGCTGGCCGGCACCGATATCGGCAACCTCACCCAGAAGGCCTTCCGGCCCTGGCGCCGGCGTATCCAGATTGTTTTCCAGGACCCGTTCGGCAGCCTGAGCCCGCGTATGTCCGTGGCCGAAATTGTGGGTGAAGGCCTGATGATCCACGACCCGGACAACCGGGATCAGCACGACGCCAAGGTTATCCGGGCGCTGCAGGATGTCGGGCTGGACCCGGAGGCCCGCCACCGTTACCCCCACGAGTTCTCCGGTGGCCAGCGCCAGCGCATCGCCATTGCCCGGGCCCTGGTACTGCAACCTGAGCTGATTATTCTGGATGAACCCACCTCGGCCCTTGACCGCACCGTGCAGAAACAGGTGATCGAGCTATTGCGGGATCTTCAGGCCCGTTATCGGTTAAGCTACATCTTTATCAGTCACGATCTGGCGGTAGTCCGGGCACTGAGCCACAAGCTGCTGGTTCTGCATCAGGGGAAGATTGTGGAGTATGGAGACGCCGCACAGATATTCCGGGCACCGGAGCAGCGGTACACCCGGGAATTGCTGAGTGCAGCCTTCTTCTACCAGACTACGACCAATTGACCGTTACCCGCGCGGCCCCCGGTCGGGGATAATACGCGCAAATCACAGGAACACAGGGAGCAGATACCCATGGGAATTCTCAGTGGCAAGAAAGCACTGATTGTTGGTGTAGCCAGCAAACATTCCATCGCTTACGGCATTGCCGAGGCTTTCGCCCGTGAAGGCGCCGAACTGGCCTTCACCTACCAGAATGAAAAGCTGCAGTCCCGCGTTGAGAAATTCGCGGAACAGTGGGGCAGCACTCTCACCCTGCCCTGCGATGTCGCCAGCGATGAGCAGATCGAGAACGTGTTCACCGAGCTGAACAAACACTGGGACAACATCGACATCATCATTCATGCGGTTGGCTTTGCTCCGGCCAATGAGCTGAACGGCAACTATGTGGATGTCACCACCCGCGAAGGCTTCAAGATTGC
>CAYUNQ010000344.1:0-2034 GCA_964446185.1 uncultured Marinobacter sp.
GGACCACCGCCGCCTTCCGGCGTTACCCAGGTGATGTTCTGGGCAGGGTCCTTGATGTCGCAGGTCTTGCAGTGAACACAGTTCTGGGCGTTGATCTGGAAGCGCTTGCCGCTGCCATCTTCCGCTTCAACCACTTCGTACACGCCGGCCGGGCAGTAGCGCTGGGCAGGTTCGTTGTACTTGGGCAGGTTTTCCTTCAGCGGAATGTCCGGGTCGGTCAGCTTCAGGTGAACCGGCTGGTCTTCCTCGTGGTTGGTGTTGGAGATAAACACCGACGACAGGCGATCAAAGGTCAGCTTGTTGTCCGGCTTCGGATAGGTGATCACCTTGCACTCAGCCGCCGGCTTCATGGTGGAGTAGTCAGGGGTGGTGTCGTGGAAGGTAAACGGCAGGCTGCCGCGCAGAATGTTCTGCTCCACAAACGCGATTGCACCACCAACCATGCTGCCAAACTTGTGAATGGCCGGGCCAAAGTTGCGCTCGGCGTACAGTTCTTTGTACAGCCAGCTGTCTTCGAAACGCTGCTGGAAGCTGGTGATCTCCTCGCCAGACTTGCCATCCTTCAGGGCTTCGAATACTGCTTCAGCGCCCAGCATGCCGGACTTCATGGCGGTGTGGGAGCCCTTGATCTTGGAGAAGTTCAGGGTGCCGGCGTCACAGCCCAGCAGCAGGCCGCCCGGGAAGCTCATTTTCGGCAGGGCGTTATAACCACCTTTGGAAATTGCACGGGCACCGTAGGCTACGCGTTTGCCGCCTTCCAGGTACTTCTTGATCTCCGGATGGTGCTTCAGGCGCTGCATCTCTTCAAACGGGCTGAGGTGCGGGTTGCTGTAGTTGAGGTCGGTAATCAGGCCCACGTACACCTGGCCATTTTCCAGGTGATACAGGAAAGAACCGCCGGTAGAGCCGGATTCGCTCAGCGGCCAGCCGGTAGAGTGAACCACCAGGCCCGGCTCGTGTTTGGCCGGATCGATGTCCCACAGCTCCTTGATACCGATGCCGTAATGCTGCGGATCCTTGCCTTCGTCCAGCTTGTAATCCTTGATCAGTTGCTTGCCGAGGTGACCGCGGCAGCCTTCGGTGAACAGGGTGTACTTGGCGCGCAGTTCCATACCCGGCATGTAGCCATCTTTCTGGGAACCGTCACGGGCCACGCCCATATCGCCGGTGATGATGCCTTTAACCTGGCCGTCTTCAACGATGGTTTCAGCCGCGGCAAAGCCCGGATAAACCTCTACACCCAGCTGCTCGGCCTGCTCGGCCAGCCAGCGGCACAGGTTACCAAGGCTGATAATATAGTTGCCGTGGTTGTGCATGTTCTTGGGCACAAAGGCATTGGGAACTTTGATGGCTTTTTCCTGGCTCTTCATCAGGAAAATATCGTCCCGGGTAACCGGCGTATTCAAAGGAGCGCCTTTCTCTTTCCAGTCCGGGAAGAGTTCGTTCAGGGCCGTGGGCTCGAATACCGTACCTGCGAGGATGTGCGCCCCGACTTCGGAACCTTTTTCTACTACACAAACAGTCAGTTCTTCGCCAGCTTCCTGCGCCAGTTGCATGACGCGGCAGGCAGCCGACAGGCCAGCAGGGCCGCCGCCGACGATCAGAACATCAAATTCCATCGATTCGCGTTCCACGTTGGTCTCCTCAAACAGCTTTTAATGAATGTTATTAACCCGAAGGATAGCGTATTTCAATAATCAAACAAACGTTTGTTTGAAATCTGCGCTCACCTTTGGCATTGTACAGACACACCAAAAAATAGTGTGTTTTGAGTCGATTTTTAGTATCGTCTCATTGTCAGGTCGGGTCAACCCGGTCCTATGACTGTGAAGACTCATTAAATCCATCGTAGAAGAACGAGGAATCTATGAAGGTTCTGGTCGCTGTAAAACGAGTTATCGACTACAACGTAAAGGTGCGCGTCAAGCCGGACAACACCGGTGTTGATCTCGCCAACGTCAAGATGGCAATGAACCCGTTCTGCGAAATCGCTGTTGAAGAAGCGGTTCGTCTGAAAGAGAAGGGTGTTGCCAG
>CAYUNQ010000345.1:0-2016 GCA_964446185.1 uncultured Marinobacter sp.
TGCGGGATTTCCGCCTGGGCGGGGTCGACTTGCCGGAGGACAAGAAGAAGCGTTACGCGGACCTGTCCCGGGAGCTGGCGGAGTTGTCCAACAAGTTCAGTGATAACGTACTGGACGCTACCCAGCACTGGTTCAAGCAGATTACCGACGTGGATGAGCTGTCCGGGCTGCCGGAAACCGCCATTGAGGGTGCGAAGCAGGCGGCCCGCCAGAAGGAGCTGGACGGTTATGTGATTACCCTGGATTTCCCCAGCTTCCACCCGGTGATGACTTACTGCAACAACCGAGAATTGCGGCGGGAGGTGTACGAGGCGTTTGTCACCCGTGCCTCTGATCAGGGCCCGGATGCCGGTACCTGGGACAATACGCCGGTGATGGCGGAGATCCTCAAGCGCCGGCATGCGCTGGCTCAGTTGCTGGGCTTTGATAACTACGCCGAGCGGTCGCTGGCCACCAAGATGGCGCGCACGACCGACGAGGTGCTGGATTTCCTGAATCAGCTGGCGGCCAAGTCGAAGCCTCAGGCAGAGAAGGAATTTGCCGAGCTCAAGGCGTTTGTGAAAGACGAGCACGGTGTGGACGACCTGCAGGCCTGGGATATCGGCTACTACAGCGAGAAGCTGCGCCAGAAGCAGTACGACATCTCCCCGGAAACCCTGCGCCCCTGGTTCCCTGTGGATAAAGTGGTGCCGGGCCTGTTCCGGGTGGCGGAGAAGTTGTTTGATGTGCAGATTGAAGCGCACACAGACGTCGAAACCTGGCACGACGACGCCAAGGCCTACTGCATCAGCCGCAACGGCAAGCCCATCGCCTGGTTCTACCTGGACCTGTTCGCCCGCCAGGGCAAGCGTGGCGGTGCCTGGATGGCCGACTGCCGGGTACGCTGGCGCGATATGCGCGGCAAGCTGCAGCTGCCGGTGGCATTCCTGACCTGTAACTTCACCCCGCCGGTGGATGGAAAGCCGTCGCTGCTGACCCACGACGAAGTCACCACCCTGTTCCACGAGTTCGGCCACGGCCTGCACCACATGCTCACCCAGGTGGAAGTGATGGACGTGTCCGGCATCAACGGCGTGGCCTGGGATGCGGTGGAGCTGCCCAGCCAGTTCCTGGAAAACTGGTGCTGGAACCCGGAATCCCTGGCCCTGATCGCCAGCCACCACGAAACCGGCGAACCGCTGCCGGAAGACCTGCTGCAGAAACTGCTGGCGGCCAAGAACTTCCAGTCCGGCATGGGCATGGTGCGCCAGCTGGAGTTCTCGCTGTTCGACTTCCGCCTGCACGCGGAATTCACCGATGAGGCTCCCACCAACCCGCTGGACATGCACCGCAAGGTGCGGGAAGGCATCGCGGTGGTACAGTCGCCGGAATTCAACCGCTTCCCCAATGGCTTCTCGCACATCTTCGCCGGTGGCTACGCCGCGGGCTACTACAGCTACAAATGGGCGGAAGTGCTGGCCGCCGATGCCTTCTCCCTGTTCGAGGAAAAAGGCATCTTCGACCCGGAAACCGGCAAGGCCTTCCTGCATAATATCCTGGAAAAAGGCGGCTCCCAGGAGCCCATGGAACTGTTCAAAGCCTTCCGCGGCCGCGAACCGCAGGTGGATGCCCTGCTGAAACAAACCGGCATCACGGACGAAGCTGCCTGATACAATCCACCCCGGTTGTCGTAGTGGCAACCGGGTGTGTGTTACTGGAGTAAAGTTATGGCAAGTCCGAAACGCTTCATCGCCGGCGCCGTGTGCCCCCGCTGCGCCGAGATGGATAAAATCACCATGTTCACCAACGACGCCGGCGACCAGGTTCGCGAATGCGTGGCTTGCGGCTACACCGATGCGTTGTCCGACCAGCCCCAGCCCGAGGCCCCGGAAATCGAAACGCGGGTAAACAAAAAGGCCAACACCGATGACCATACGGTGAAGCAGGTGGTGTTTTTTAAGGCTGGCTCTGAGGACTGACCTTGTTTTGGGGTTTGGCCTCGTAGCCTGCTTGATTGGCGAATGGTCGGGGTTCGGG
>CAYUNQ010000346.1:0-2014 GCA_964446185.1 uncultured Marinobacter sp.
GATTTTTCCAGGCCCATGCCGGATTTCGACTGGATTGCCCAGGAGTTGCACACCAGCCCGCAAACCCTGCGCCGCAGGCTCAAGCAGGAGAATACGTCGTTTCAGGAGATCAAGGATTTACTGCGGCGGGATATGGCCATCTACTATCTGAGCCATCAGGAGTTGCCGATTAACGATATTGCCGAGAGAGTGGGTTTTACCGAGCCCTCCACCTTCCACCGGGCCTTCAAGAAGTGGACCGGGGTTACCCCGGGCGCCTGGCGGGAAGGTGAACGGGGCGACCTGGCGCACTAGGCGCCAGTACCCGGTCAGGAACCTGAGCGGCCCTGCTGCAGGTTGCGGATTAGCCGGCCGAGGGTCTGGGCGGTTTCCCGGGCCTTGCCCTGATCGTGGGCCAGCTGAAACAGGCGGGAGCCGTCTCTCGGGTCGTACACCCAGCAGGCAGCTACTGCGGGCTCGCAGTCCCATCGGGGCTGCGGGTTTACACCAAACACCGCCATTGCACTGGATTTGCGGACAAAGCTGTTATCCAGCTCGCGACGAATCTCCTGTATGTTCAGGCTGCTGTTATCAATGGTTACCCGATACTGGATATCGGAAGGCCGGTCCAGCCGCACCACGGTTTTGTCCCGGCGCCAGCCGGCAGTATCCAGCAACACATTCAGGTGAATGGTGAGCGCTTCCCGGTCAGTCTGAGCCAGGTACAACTGGCGCAGGGTTTTCAGGTTTTCTTCGCCAGCCGGCTCAATGACGGCAACCGGTTCATTTACCTGAGCGGAGCCTTCCGCCAGCGCCCGGACGCTGTCCCGGTTCACTTTCTCTATGTCGGTAATGAGTTTCAGGGATTCCTGGTAATGCTTGCCATCCGCACCCACCTGGCTCACATAGGCTTCCAGGGCCGCCCGGGCTTCGTTCAGGTGGTTGGCCTTGAGCATGGCACGGCCGCGGTAATAGAAATATTCCGCTGGTTTTTCGCCTTCCATTGCCTGCAGTCGGTTCAGGAATTCGCCTGCTTCGGCCCAGTTGTCTGCCTGAACGGCGGCTTCGGCGGCCAGCATCAAGCGCCGGATTTCATGCTCGGGCTCCAGCGCAAGTGCCTGGCCGGCAAAGGCCACCAGGGCCGAAGAGAGCAGCAGGCCCGCCAGCCATGAACGCTTTGCCGGCGTTTGCCGTTTATCAGATACCAACATTCCGTTACTCCTGTGTGTTCTCTGCGCTGTCGCCAGGCTCATCGGGCTCATCAGAGTCATCCGCATCTACCTCAGCCTGCTCCGTAATACTTCTGGGCAACTCTTTTTTAACCCGCACGCCCAGCTCCACAAACCGGTTGGCCTGGGAGATCAGGTTGCCACGGCCACGGGTCAGGGTGTTCATGGCGTTGTCGTAGGTGCCCTGCGCGGTGTGCAATTGGCTGCCCAGGCGCTCCATGGCTTCTACGAATACCCGCAGCTTGTCATACACCGCGCTGGCCCTGTCGGCAATGCGGCGGGCGTTCTGGCTTTGCCGCTCGTACCGCCAGATGTTCTCGATGGTTCGCAGCGTGGCCAGCAGTGTGGTAGGTGTCACCACAATAATCTTTCGTTCGAAGGCTTCCGCGAACAGGTTCTCGTCCTGTTGGAATGCTGCCACAAAAGCCGGCTCAATGGGCATGAACAAAAAGACAAAGTCCGGTGAATGCAGGCCATTAAGCTGGCTGTAGTCTTTCTCGCTCAGGGTTCTGATGTGATTGCGCACCGCCTCTACGTGCTGTTTCAGGGCCTCCTCACGGGCGCTGTCTTCCTCTGCCACCACCCATTGCTGGTAGGCCACCAGCGACACCTTGGAATCCACAACAAGGTTGCGCTGGTCTGGCAGGTGCACAATCACATCCGGGCGCAGCAGCTGGTTATCACCGTCCCGGTAGCTGCCCTGGGTTTCGTATTCCACGCCTTTGCGCAGGCCGGAACGCTCCAATACCCGTTCCAGAATCAGCTCGCCCCAGTTGCCCTGAACTTTCTTGTCCCCTTTCAGGGCC
>CAYUNQ010000347.1:0-1744 GCA_964446185.1 uncultured Marinobacter sp.
TCATGTGGTGCTTACGACGACGGAACTTGATGATGTTGATCTTGTCATGACGGCCGTGGCTAACCACTTCGGCGGTCACCTTGGCGCCTTCAACTACCGGAGCGCCAACTTTTACGTCGTCGCCGTTGGCAACCAGAAGAACACGATCGAACTCAACAGAGCCGCCGGTTTCAACTTCCAGCTTTTCCAGCTTCAGAGTTTCGCCTTCTTTAACACGGTGCTGCTTACCACCGCTAACAATAACTGCGTACATTCATAGTCTCCGCGATTGACCCATCCCTGCTCTTATCCACCTGTTTCTAAGGGAGGCGCTCTGGCGACCCTATTGCAGGGAGCGCAGGTTGGGATGAGTTGGGCGCGTGATTGTACGAAAAGCCGCCGGGCAATACAAGCCGGATTCCGGTTCAAGTTGACACTGTAGGCAGCAATACCTAGCATTGCCGCGACCTGCCCGAAAACTCAACGAAAACACCAGCAAGGGACGTTTCAGCCCGATGACAGCCCAGCGTATCCATGACACCGTTGCGGACGACTTCAGCCGCGTTAACGACCTGATAATCCAGCGGCTTGCCTCGGATGTCCCGATGGTGGAAAAAATCGCCCAGTACATTATTGAAAGTGGCGGTAAGCGCTTGAGGCCGTTGCTGGTTCTGCTATCCAGCCGGGCGGCAGGCTACAGCCAGGACGAGCACCTGAAACTGGCTGCGGTGATCGAGTTCCTGCACACCGCCACCCTGTTGCACGACGACGTGGTAGACACCTCTGACATGCGCCGCGGCCGCAGCACCGCCAATGCCCGTTGGGGCAACGCCCCGAGCGTACTGGTAGGTGATTTCCTCTATGCCCGGTCTTTCGAGATGATGGTGGAGCTGGAAAACCTGCCGATCATGAGGGTGCTGTCCCACGCCACGGCCGTAGTTGCCGAGGGCGAGGTGATGCAGTTGATGAACGTAAAGAACCCGGACATCACCGAAGAGCAGTACATGGTGGTTATCCACAACAAGACCGCCATGCTGTTCGAGGCCTCCTCCCACACCGGCGCACTGCTGGCCGGCGCAGCCCCGAAACAGGAAACAGCCCTCAGAGATTACGGCAAGCACCTGGGCCTGGCCTTCCAGCTGGTGGACGATGTACTGGACTATCTGGGCGATGCCGAAGCCATGGGCAAGAACGTAGGCGACGACCTGGCCGAAGGCAAGACCACCCTGCCCCTGATTTACGCCATGGCCAACGGCAGTGATGAAGAACGCCAGCTGATTCGCCAGGCCATCCGCAAGGGCGGCCTGGACGACCTGCCGAAGGTTCTGGAGATTGTGAAGGCCTCCGGCGCCATCGAATACACCATGGCGAAGGCGAAAGAGCAGGCGCAGATCGCAAAAGACCTGCTCACCTGCCTGCCGGAGTCCGAGCACCGGCAGGCCCTGGAACTGCTGACCGAAGTGGCGGTTGCCCGGGTCAGCTAAATCCCCATCAGCTGAGATGATCGCGCCCGTGCGGCGCCTCAAAGTCCAGCTCCGGCCCCACCGGCACGATCTGCGTCGGGTTAATGGTGCGCTGGCTCACGTAGTAATGCTGCTTGATCTGGCGGATATCCACCGTCTCCGCCACGCCCGGCACCTGATACAGCTCCCGCAAATAGCCGGACAGGTTCGGATAATCCCGAATCTGCTGGCGATTGCATTTGAAGTGGCTGTAATACACTGCATCAAACCGGATCAGCGTGGTGAACAGGCGCCAGTCGGCC
>CAYUNQ010000347.1:1760-1985 GCA_964446185.1 uncultured Marinobacter sp.
ATAACGTTGGCTCTGAAGCTTCGCTTCCAGCCATTCCAGTGACTCAAACAATTCACTGTAAGCCGCCTCATACACATCCTGGGCAGTGGCAAAACCGGCCTTGTACACGCCGTTGTTCACTGTGTCGTACACCCGCCCGTTCACCGCCTCGATTTCACCGCGCATACGTTCCGGATACAGGTCCAACTCCGCATTTACGCCCTCAAGCCCGTTAAAGGCCGAGTT
>CAYUNQ010000348.1:0-1974 GCA_964446185.1 uncultured Marinobacter sp.
AAACACCGGTGCGTCCAGCAGGTCGCTGGTCAGCGAGATGCTGTCGGAGTTGTCCTCCAGTATGTTCGCCTCGAAGATATTTACCGAGCCAATGAACTCCGCCGTCATGCGGCTGTTCGGGCTTTCGTAGATATCAATGGGCGAACCCACCTGGGCAATCCGGCCGTAAGACATAATGGCAATACGGCTGGCCATGGTCATGGCTTCTTCCTGGTCGTGGGTCACCATCAGGCAGGTTACGCCCACTTTTTCCAGGATATCCACCAGCTCCAGCTGCATTTCCGTGCGCAGCTTCTTGTCGAGCGCGCCCATGGGCTCGTCCAGCAACAACAGTTTGGGGCGCTTGGCCAGGGATCGGGCCAGGGCCACGCGCTGTTGCTGTCCGCCAGACAACTGTTGTGGCCGCCGCTTGCCGTAGGCTTCCATTTTCACCAGTTTGAGCATGGCCGCCACGCGGTCGGCGATTTCGCTTTTCGGCAGCTTGTCCTGTTTCAGGCCCATGGCAATGTTCTGCTCCACCGTCATGTGGGGGAACAGGGCATAGGACTGGAACATCATGTTGGTGGGTCGCAGGTAAGGAGGCAGGGCGGTGATGTCCTGTCCGTCCAACACAATGCGACCGGAATCCGGAGTTTCAAAGCCTGCCAGCATGCGCAGCAGGGTGGACTTGCCGGAACCCGAACCACCCAGCAGGGCGAAGATCTCGCCCTTGTGGATGTCCAGGCTCACGTCATCCACCGCCAGGGTGCTGTCAAAGCTCTTGGAAATGTCTTTAATGCTGAGGAGCACCTCCGCTTGCGCGGAGGTGTTGTTGGTTATGGCCACCGTCAGCGACCAGACTTCACGCTGGTCCAGGTACGGGTCATCAGGCGCTGGGCGTCCTGTGGCCGACCTTCCATGATGTACAGCTTCTTCATCACCTCATCGGTGGGATAGATGCTGGTGTCTTCCAGGATTTCCGGGTTCACAAACTCGTCCGCCGCCTTGTTCGGGTTGGCGTACCACACGTAGTTAGTCACATCGGCGATGATTTCCGGACGCATCAGGAAGTTCATCAGCTTGTGGGCGTTCTCCACGTTCGGCGCGCCGGCCGGAATGGTCATCATGTCGAACCACAGCACCGCACCCTCTTTGGGAATGGTGTAGCGGATGACGTTGCCGTTCTCGGCTTCCTCGGCACGGGCAGCGGCCTGCAGGATGTCGCCGGAATAGCCGGCGGCCACGCACAGGTCACCGTTGGCCAGGTCGCCAATGTAACGGGATGAGTGGAAGTAGGTGATGTTCGGGCGCACCGCCTTGATCACTTCACCGCCTTTCCTGATGTCGTCGGCGTTGTTGCTGTTCGGGTCCAGGCCGATGTAGGCCATGGCGGCACGAACCATCTCTTCGCCGGAATCCAGCATGGCGATGCCGCAGCCACCTGCGGCCAGCTTGCCTGTTACTTCCGGGTCAAATACCAGGGCCCAGGAGTCCACGGGCGCATCGTCACCCAGGATTTTCTGGATGCGGCCTTCGTTGTAGCCATAGCCGTTGGTGCCCCACAGGTAAGGCAGGGAGAACTGGCTACCCGGGTCCACCTTTTCCAGGTCATCCATCAGCTCGGGGTTGAGGTTCTTCATGTTCGGCAGTTTGCTGTGGTCCAGCGCTACGAAGGCCTTGGCAGAAATCTGCTTGGCCACGTAGTGGTTGGAAGGCACCACAAGGTCGTAACCGGAACGGCCAGACAATAGCGCAGCTTCAAGCACCTCGTTGCTGTCGTACACGTCGTAGACAACCTTGATGCCGGTTTCTGCGGTGAACTTCGCCAGGGTGTCCTCGGCGATGTAGTCAGACCAGTTATAGACACGCACTTCCTCGGCTGAAAAAACCGAAGAAGCACCCAGAGACATAGCAACAGCGGCGGCAAGCGCCTGTGGCTTACACAACTTGAACATTGGATGGTGTCCCTCACTGAAAAGGGATGGATACAAAGCG
>CAYUNQ010000349.1:0-1969 GCA_964446185.1 uncultured Marinobacter sp.
TACAGCTCTGCCATCCTCAAAAAAACCGGATTGCGGCTGAGAAAACAGGCAGATAAGCCATAGGGACTACCCCTCGAAGTACTCCATGAAAGGTATGGATACCCAGCGCCCACGGGGGGATAGTACAAGGGCAGAGAGCCGGTAAAGGCCAGCCCGGAGAGGCAACCAGGCCACTCCCGATGAGAGAGAGAATTTTATGTTTCGCATGACCCGCTACATCAAAACCCTGATGAACCCGACACCCGTCCGCCCGGTGCCCAAGCCCAGTGGCCCGGTGGTGATCTGGAACCTCATCCGCCGCTGTAACCTGACCTGCAAACACTGCTACTCGATCTCTGCCGATATCGACTTCAAGGGCGAGCTGAGCACCGAAGAAGTCTACACCGTGATGGACGACCTCAAAGCCTACGGCGTGCCGGTACTGATCCTGTCTGGCGGTGAGCCGCTGATGCGCCCGGACATTTACGAGATTTCCCACCGGGCCAAGGAAATGGGCTTTTACGTGGGCCTTTCTACCAACGGCACCCTGATCACCGAAGAAAACATCGGCAAGATCAAAGCCGTAGGCTACGACTACGTGGGCATCAGCATTGACGGTCTGGAGGCCACCCACGACGAATTCCGCCAGAAAAAAGGCGCCTTCAGGGAGTCCATGCACGCCGTGGCCCTGTGCAAACAGGCCGGCATCAAGGTGGGCCTGCGCTTCACCCTGACCCAGGATAACTACCCGGAACTACCGGCCATGCTGGAGATGCTGGACGAGCACCAAATCGACAAGTTCTACCTGTCACACCTGAATTACTCCGGCCGCGGCGGCCGCAACAAGAAGCGCGACGCCTGGTACGACATGACCCGCGATGCCATGAACCTGCTGTTCAACCACTGCCACGACGAACTCAAGCGCGGCATCGAGCGGGAATACGTCACCGGTAACAACGACGCCGACGGTCCCTTCCTGATCGAGTGGGCCAAGGAACACTACCCGGATCAGGTAGATGCCCTCACCCAGCGGCTGACCAACTGGGGCGGCAACTCCTCCGGTGTGAACATTTCCAACATCGATAACCTGGGCGTGGTGCACCCGGACACCTTCTGGTGGGACCACAATCTGGGCAACGTGCGCCAGACCCCGTTCTCGAAGATCTGGTCTGAAACCACCGACCCGCTGATGCAGGGCTTCCGCCAGCATCCGCGCCCGGTGAAGGGCCGCTGCGCGGACTGCAAATACCTCAACATCTGTAACGGCAACACCCGGGTGCGGGCCTACAACGTATCCGGCGACTTCTGGGAAGAAGACCCCGGCTGCTACCTCACCAACGAGGAAATCGGCGTGGTGGAAAGCACACCGCGCAGAGTGGCCGCCGCCGCTATCGAAATCCCGGTCAACAACCTGTAAGGACGCACGCCATGAAGACGAACCAAAGCAAGAAGTGCCTGGTGGAGTTCCAGCTGGCGGAGCAACCCTTACGGCCGGGCGAAGTGGCCATCGTGGGCGCTGGCCCCGGCGACCCGGGCCTGCTGACCCTGCGGGCCCTGATGCTGATCCAGCAGGCCGATGCCATTGTCTACGACCGCCTGGTATCGCCACAGATCATGGAACTGGTGAACCCCAGGGCCGAGCGCATTCACGTGGGCAAGGCCAGCGGTTGCCACTATGTGCCCCAGGATGAGACCAACGAACTGCTGGTGAAACTGGCCGTGCAACAACGCCGGGTTGTGCGCCTGAAAGGCGGCGACCCGTACATCTTCGGCCGTGGCGGTGAAGAAGCCGAATTCCTGGTAGAGAACGACATCGACTTCCAGGTGGTGCCGGGGATTACCTCCGCCGCCGGTTGCTCTGCCTACTGCGGCATCCCCCTGACGCACCGGGACTACGCCCAGAGCGTGACCTTCGTAACCGGCCACCGCAAGGGCGACCAGGCCCTGGAGCTGAACTGGCAGGTGCTGGCCGCGCCAGGTCAAACCCGGG
>CAYUNQ010000350.1:0-1968 GCA_964446185.1 uncultured Marinobacter sp.
TTCAACTATTACCTGGTGCCGCTGTTCCACGAGGCATACTCCTGGCAGGGGGCGCCTCTGGCCTACCTGATCGTGCTGCTGCTGGTGATTGCGTTGGTGCTACTGCTCACTGACGCACGCCAGTATGGCTCCGCAGAAGGAGCTCGCTATGCCGGCCGGCCGGTGTCCGAGCTGTTGCGTAACGGGCGCTCGCTCCCGCTGTGCCTGTATTTCGGCGTGGTGGCGGGCAGCTTTTTTGCCCTTGCCCTCTGGTTGCCGGACTTTCTCTCTGCCCAGTTCGGCTTGCAGCTGGGGGCAGGTGCCCGCATGGCCCAGTGGTTCGTTATTCCCGGCGCGCTGGCCCAGATTGCCGGCGGTGCGCTGTCAGACCGGCTGGGCAGCACCCCGGTGACCGCCCTGGCACTGATTGCCAGCCTGGTTGCCCTGTTTGTGTTGTCCTACCCGCCCATGACCCTGCACATTCGCGGCGTGGAGGGGGACATCGTAGTCAACTTTGCGTTGCCGGTGATCCTGGAGCGGGGGCTGGTGATTCTTCTGGGAGTGGCCCTGGGCTGCGCCATGGGCAGTTTGCAGCGGGAGGTCATACTGGCCAATCGGGCCGAGGCTTCGCTGTTTGCCGGCCTGTTGCTGGTGAGCGCTTGCTTCGTGGCCTTCCTGCTGCCCGTGGCCTTTGGTGCCATCAACCAGTGGCTGGGCATCCGCACGGCGGTTTTCATGCTGTTGTTCGGTCTTTTAGGGCTTTGCCTGCTGATGTTTGCGGTAGGCGCCCGCCATCGTGTTTATCAATATTTGAGTTAGATCAAATGTCGGGCGGTAATTGCCCGGATACCCCCATCGGGGGAGGGAATTCGGCGTGTCTACCCTCTACTATTAAAACAATGATTTTGTATGCATGAAAATGCACAGGGGATACACTGATGGCCATGATGCAAGTTGCAGACAACCGATACTCCAAGCCCGTACTGGTAGCCGTAAACCAGACCCTGAGCGAACAGGACGGCCTTGATGCGCTCCGTAACCACACCTTGTTCCGCACTCTGCGAGACGAAGATCTCGACGGGCTGATCCAGCAGTCCCGCCGGCTTCGCCTGGGCCATCACCAGCTGCTGTATCGCCAGGATATGCCGGCTCACCATTTTTTCTTTGTCATCTCCGGCCGGCTGCGGCTGTACCGCCTGGACTCCTCCGGCATCGATCGCACCCTGGACAGCCTTGCGCCGGGTGACTGCTTTGCCGAGGTGATGATCTATGCAGACCCGCCCAAGTACGCCTGCTATGCCGAAGCGCTGAAATCCAGCGAAGTGCTGATGATCCCGGTGAAGGCCTACCAGGATTTGCTCACCCAGCACCCGGAATACGCACAGGCTGCGCTGCGCCACTATGCCCAGCGTGCGGTAACCCGGTTCCATGACCTGGAAATCATGACGGTACAGAGCGCCCGTGACCGCCTGGTGCGCTATCTCATCGATCTGCTGCCGGAGGGAACTCGCAACGGCGGCGAAGTGGAATTGCCGTTGCCCAAGTGCCTGGTAGCCTCCCGCCTTGCCATGCAGCCGGAAACCTTCTCACGAATCCTGGCCGACCTGAAATCCAGCGGTCTGGTGCGGGTTAATCGCAGCCGGCTGTTTATTGCGGAACCCCAGCGATTGATGGATCTCAGTCTCTGATTCCGGGTGAGGCCTTCGGGCCTCTATGCCCAGAGAGGTATTTGATTTATCGGGAATCTCGTCCACCCTTGTAGTCATTCAAATGTGTTTGGGGAATTCTTTGTGATTGCTGTCACCCGGATTGCTTTGTCTTTTTTGCTGTTGTTTCTGGCCAGCGCCGTTACCGCCCAACCCCTCTCCGAATACGACCCCCTGGCCGGGCGCCAGGTGATCGAGCGAGCCATTCCCGAGGTGACGGACTTCAGACCGGTTGAGGGCAACCGGGCGGTCCAGGAACTGTATGCCGGGGAAGAGCTGGTGG
>CAYUNQ010000351.1:0-1967 GCA_964446185.1 uncultured Marinobacter sp.
TGTCTTTTTCATAACGTTGCATCCGGAGCCGGCCGAAGCTTGCACCGTCGTCACTGTTGCCAACCCGAATATTGCCGACATCCATGGTACCCCAGGCTTCTTCGGTGGCCATAGCGAGGCCTGCTTCGGTGACATCCACGGTCATGTTCCGGACATGGCCGTCGTAGGTCATTTCCGTCAGCCAAAGGCCTTTCTGGGGGATTTCGCCGGCTCCTTCATCGTAGGGAGCCGCAACGACAGCAGCCTTGCCATTGCGGATATGGATATCGGAGTTGATGGTCAGACCCTCGCCGGACGCACCACCGGCGCCCAGGGTGATGTGGCCATCCATCTCGAATTCGTAGGCGGGATAGAAGCCAAGCGCCAGCAGCAGCTCGGTGCCTCCTTGCAGGGGGGCATTTTCATCTCCCACCCTCAGGCCGTTGATGCGGTAACCGGCACTGAGGTCTTCAAACCCGATCCTTAAGCCATCATAGAAGCGGGTGCCGTTACGAGTTTCATAGCGGGTGACATTCACCGTCAAATCGCCCCGCCCCCAGGACTGCAACCCGCTCACGATCACCCGGTTGCCGTTATCGGTGTAGCTCAGGTCTGCATCAGACAAGCTCCATTCGGCGGCCAGGCGCAAGCCCTGGGCACCGGCATCCTGGTGACCGCCACCTTGCAGATAGACTGCGTTGGTATAGTTCCGGCCATTGAAGGTTCGGTCTTCGAAGGCGAAGGCGAGGTTAACCGCGCCAAAGCTCTGGCCACTGGCACCCACCTCAACCGAACCAACAGCTAACTCCCCCTCCAGGCCACCCAGGGTGAGCCCCACGGCTGGCCGGCCCTGACGGTCATTGGTGACATCAATCCGCAAGTCGTGAATCCGGTACTCGCCGGTTATGTCCCTTAATGCCAGGGCGTTGCCATTGTCCAGGTACAGGAAGTTGGCGCTGTGAATGGTTGTTTCATTATCGATTCTCAGGCCCTGGCCCTCACGTCCGCCCGCCTTGATACCTGTGCGGGATGAAATCCGGTAATCGCCTTGCAGTCCGCCATAGCTGGCCAGGGGCGATCCGCTCGCATCTGTTGCGCGACCATAGATGAGGGGGTCGTCACTGAAACGGATCGCGCCGACTTTCCAGTTACCGGTCACATTCTCCGAGACCAGCTCGAGAGTGTCGCCAACCTGCTCCAGGGTGATTCCCAGAGCTTCCACATTCATGGTGATGTCGTCGAGAAACACCGAATTTCCGTTGGTTCGATACCCCAGCCGGCCGCCGGTCATGGTGTAGGCAGAATCAAAGGTGTAGCCGCTGCCGCCAACACCGCCGCCCTCCCGGATACTCAGGGTGCCTTGCAGCGAATGGTCAAAGAATATCCCGCCCATACTGACGCCGGGGGCTCCTGCCAGTCGAATATCGGAAAACTCGACCCGGCGATCTTCCACCAGGTAATCCAGGTTCAGTGAGGCATCGGCACCGATATCGATACGCGTGCGATGGAAAGCTCCCTGCCCAGGGTTTTCTGACGACCCCACCTTCAAGCCTTCAAGGTGCGCGCCCCGGCCATCATCGTAGTAGGACACCCGGTCTGCCGACAGCTGCAGATCCATTTCCAGGGTAATGCCACTCTGGCCCTGAATCCGGGACAGTTCGCCATCGTCCAGACTCTGCATGTCGGCATAGGCCGCCCCCCCGGGAATTCCGGTTGCAATCAGCATCAGGGCAGCGCAGGTATGGGGTATACGAATCACCTTTGTCATCATCCTCTCCCCCTATGGATTCCCTTCCGGGAACACTAGCAGATTGCCCTGCATCAGCACGTCGCCCTGCATTTCTATAGCGAAGATATCTGTTTGCATGAATCCGGGGTCCGTGGGCCTGGGTGTGTTACTGGCGGCGAGTTTGAACTGAACATCGCTAAAGCGCACGGTATCCGGCAGGCCCAACTCGATGACGTCACGGTTAAACAATTCGCCATCA
>CAYUNQ010000352.1:0-1967 GCA_964446185.1 uncultured Marinobacter sp.
CCATGGCGCGGATCTTCGGCGCGCCACTCAGGGTGCCGGCGGGCAGGGTGGCACGCAGCACGTCCAGGCAGCTGGTGTTTTCTTTCAGTCGACCGGTCACGTTAGAGACAATGTGCATGACGTGGGAATAACGCTCCACAATCATCTTGTCGGTCAGCTTCACGGTGCCGGTTTCCGATACCCGGCCGGCGTCGTTTCGGCCCAGGTCGATCAGCATCAGGTGCTCGGCGAGTTCTTTCGGGTCTTCCAGCAGCTCTTTTTCCAGCGCCTTGTCCTCGGCATCGGTGGCGCCGCGTTTGCGGGTGCCGGCGATGGGCCGCACAGTAACTTCTTCATCTTCCACCCGGGCGAGGATTTCCGGTGAAGAGCCGACAATATGGAAATCGCCCAGGTCCAGAAAATACATATAAGGCGACGGGTTGAGTACCCGCAGCGAGCGGTACAGGTTCAGCGGGGGCGCCTCGAACGGGATCGACATGCGCTGGGAAATGACGGTCTGCATCACGTCGCCGTCCAGCACATAGCCCTTGATCTTGTTCACTGCCGTTTCAAACTTTTCCTGGCTGAAGCCGGACAGGAAATCGCTTTCGTCAATCAGCTTGCCGCGCAGGTGCTCCGGCGTGCGGGGCGCGTTGGCGGTCTGGCGGTGCAGTTGCTGTTCGAGCTCGTCAATGCGGGCCTGGGCCTGTTCAAAGGCTCCGCTGATGGATGGATCCACATGCACAATCAGGTGCAGTTTGCCGCGCAGGTTGTCGAACACCACAATTTCGTTGGACACCATCAGCAGGATGTCCGGGGTGCCGATCTTGTCGGGCGGGCAGCTGTTACGCAGGCGCTTTTCGATGTAGCGCACGGTGTCGTAGCCAAAATAGCCCACCAGGCCGCCGTTGAAGCGCGGCAATTCGGGCAGGTCCGGGGCGTTGAAGCGTTTCTGGTACTCGTCGACGAACGCCAGCGGGTCGTCCACCTCGGCCTGTTCAACTACATCGCCGTTCCGGCTCACCTCGATGCGGTGGTCAAAGACTTTCAGCACTTCCCGGCTGGGCAGGCCGATGATGGAATAACGGCCCCATTTTTCGCCGCCCTGTACCGATTCGAACAGGTAGGAATAGGGCCCGCTGGCCAGTTTCAGATAGGTGCTGAGGGGAGTGTCCAGGTCCGCCAGGACTTCGCGGTACACAGGGATGCGGTTATAGCCGGCTTCAGCGAGCTCGCGGAATTGCTCGGGTGTCATGGTTCGGTTTCCTGAAATCTGATCTGCGTTTTGTCAGAACGGTGTGACACCGTTGTGACCGGTGGTGCGGGCATGCAGGCGTGCGCCATCAGCCCCGTGGCTTGCTCAGCCGGTGCGCCATCGCCACCATCGTGTTGCGCGGGTTGTCAGGATGCCTCGCGCTGCAGTCAGATTCAGTCCCTGCACGGCAGGAATCTCCCGAAATGATGTGTTCAAAGTAGAAAGTCCCAGTGAGATTACAAAAGCTGGGCCAGCGAATCAACAACTGCGTCGGCACCAAGGCTGTTTACCGAGCTCCCGAAGTTGTAACCATAGCGCACCGCCACGCAGGGAATACCGGCGGTCTGGGCCGCAGAAACGTCGGCGGCCGAGTCGCCCACCATTACGGTGGTGCCCCGGGTGCCACCCAGTTGTTCCATGGCGTAGAGCAGGGGGGCCGGGTCCGGTTTCTTCACTTCCAGGGTGTCGCCGCCCACCCAGATCCGGAAGTACTGGTCCAGCCCGGCCTTGTTCAGCAGGGGAGCAACGAAGCGGTCCGGCTTGTTGGTGACCACGGCCATTTTGCAACGCAGGCTGCGCAGGTGGTTCAGGCACTCGGTTACGCCGTCGAACACTACGGCGTTGCGGCCGTTGATCTGGCCGTAGGCGTGGTAGAAGATTTGCAGCGCGTCGTTATAGAGGATTTCGTCTTTCAGTGCCGCCGGTTCCCAGTCGGTTTTGTCAGCCAGGGCCC
>CAYUNQ010000353.1:0-1960 GCA_964446185.1 uncultured Marinobacter sp.
AATGCCTGCGTAACGGCCTGTAAAAACGAGCACGAAGTCCCCTGGGGCATCAACCGTCGCCGAGTGGTAACCATCGAAGATGGCAAGCCGGGCGAGCGCTCGATCTCGGTAGCGTGCATGCACTGTTCAGACGCGCCCTGTATGGCGGTTTGTCCGGTGGACTGCTTCTACCAGACCGAGGACGGCATCGTGCTGCATTCCAAGGACCTGTGTATCGGTTGTGGCTATTGTTTCTACGCCTGCCCGTTCGGTGCGCCCCAGTTCCCGCAAGCGGGCAACTTTGGCAGCCGCGGCAAGATGGACAAATGCACGTTCTGTGCAGGCGGTCCTGAGGAAGACAATTCCGCAGCCGAGTTCACCAAGTACGGCCGCAACCGTATTGCGGAAGGCAAACTGCCGATCTGTGCGGAAATGTGCTCGACCAAAGCCCTGCTTGCCGGTGACGGCAACGAGGTGGCGGACATCTATCGCCAGCGCGTGGTGAACCGTGGTTTCGGTTCCGGCGCCTGGGGATGGGGCACAGCCTACGAGAAGAAAGGTGCATAAGCTGATCTGAACGAAGTTCCGGAGCTCCCCGAGCTCCGGAACTTCTTCAGCCACAACACCTTCTTGTTGATTCCGCTGGAGTACTCTGATGAACAAACATCTGTTGGGTGCCGCTGCCCTTGTGCTGGCGTCACTGATTTTCAACCCTGCCTGGGCACAAGACGGCCCGGCGGTTGACCGAACAGCAACCGGGGGTGCTCAGACCCTCGAAGATATTATGCGCCGCCAGGCGCAGCAGAAACTGGACGACAGTTTCCGCTCCGAAAACCTGGGCAATCCTGAGAAGGCGGCACCAATCACAGAACAGCTGGGAACCCGGGGCGGCGTCTCGGTTGCCGACACCTGGCGCGCGATTCGCTATAACCAGATCGACCCCACCGTGCAGTCTCCGGGCCCGGCCAATGGCGTGATGATCCAGGACGGGGGCATCAGTTGGTACAAACTGCGGGAAGGACCCATCATCACCTGGGGCGGTGGTGCCCTGCTGGGGATCATCGTGCTGCTCGTGGTGTTCTACTTTGTGCGTGGCAAAATCATGATTGATGGCGGCCCTGCCGGCACAACTATTGAGCGCTTCAAAGCTATCGAACGGTTTGGTCACTGGCTGCTTGCCGGCTCGTTCATCGTTCTGGGCATAACGGGACTGCTCACCCTGATGGGCCGCAGTTTCCTGATCCCGGTGATTGGGCACGAAGCCTTTTCAACCCTGGCAACGGGCTCAAAGTGGCTGCACAACAACATTGCCTGGGCATTCATGCTCGGCCTGATTATGACATTCGTGATGTGGGTAGCGCATAACATACCCGACAAACTCGATTGGCAGTGGATCAAGGCGGGGGGCGGCATCTTCACCAAGGGCCATCCATCGGCCAGGAAATTCAACGCAGGCCAGAAGGTTGTTTTCTGGACCGTGATGCTGCTGGGTGTGTCTGTCTCGCTTTCCGGATTATCCCTTCTGTTCCCGTTCCAGATGCCTCTTTTCGGCGACACCTTCGGTGTCATCAACAGTATTCTGGGCACGGGCCTGCCAACAGAGCTGACACCACACGAGGAAATGCAATATGCCAACATCTGGCATTCGATCGTGGCATTCGTGATGATGCTGGCCATCATCGCCCATATCTATATCGGCACTGTGGGTATGGAAGGCGCATTCGATGCGATGGGTAGCGGCCAGGTTGACCTGGAATGGGCTCGCCAGCACCACGACCTCTGGGTAGAAGAGGAAGAGGCCAAACAAGGCAAAGGAGGATCATCATGAAGGTAATGATTTCCGCATTTGTCGCAGCATTGATCATAGCCTCGCTCGCCCCGGTTGTTCTGAACCAGTTCGGCTGGTCTTCAGCCGAACAGGGCAGCAGTGAGAGTGTACGGCTTGACTGAGCAAACCGAGGTATACCAGATCGACGCCGTC
>CAYUNQ010000354.1:0-1953 GCA_964446185.1 uncultured Marinobacter sp.
ATTGGCTACTTTGCCCAGCACACGGTGGAATCGCTGCGCGAAGGTGCCACGCCGATGGACCACTTCCGCGACATCGATCCGGACGGGGTCAACCAGAATTTCCGCGATTTCCTGGGCAAGTGGAACTTTGCCGGTGACCGTGCCTTCGAGCCGGTCGATGGCTTCTCCGGCGGTGAACGTGCGCGCCTGGCGCTGGCCCTGATTGCCGGCATTGCCTTTGTGGTCATCATGGTAAAGCTGAAACAACCCCCGGAAAGGGTCGAGGCTCAAGCAACTGCGACGCCGGTGCGGATTATGGAAATCACTCCCCGTAAGTTCCGTACCGAAGCCCGCGGCTATGGTCAGGTGCTGCCGGCCCGAAGCTGGAATGCGGTGGCCAATGTGGGTGGCCGGGTTATCTGGAAACACCCAGAGTTGGAAAGTGGCAATCTGATCCCAGGGGGCACACGGCTGCTTGAGATCGACCCGACCCGCTATGAACTGGCCGAAGCCTCCGCCAGGGCCGACCTGGCTGGCATTGAAGCGGAGCTGCGACAGCTGGACCAGGAAGAACGCAATACCGGCGAGTTACTCAAGCTGGAAGAACGCCGGTTAACACTGGCACGGCGGGAGCTGGACCGGGCTGAAACCCTGGTGGCGCGGGGTGCCCTGTCGCAAACCCGCTACGACGAACAACAACGGGCCACCCTGCAACAGGAGCAGGCAGTCCAGATCCTGCGCAACCAGCAGAACCTGATTCCTGCCAGGCGGGAGACCCTGCAAGCCCGTATGGCCAGAACCGAGTCTGCCCTGGCCAGTGCCCGGGAAGACCTGGACGACACCCGTTTTGAAGCGCCCTGGGATCTGCGTGTCCACCAGGCCGACATCGACACTGGCCAGCATGTCAGCCCCGGGCAGACGCTGTTTATTGCCGACGACATCACCCGCGCCGAAGCCACCGTGCAGCTGGAAGTGGCGGAACTTCGCCGGGTGCTGTCGCAGTTATCCGGGGGCAGCCTGCCGGAAACGGGTGCCACCAACCACTTCACCGACTTTCATGATCAATTGCCCCTGGGCGAACTTGATATCCGGGTAACCCCCACCAACGTGCCGGATGCCCACTGGCCCGGCAAACTCACCCGGGTCACCAGCAGCCTGGACCCGGCCACCCGCACAGTCCAGGCCGTTATTTCTGTAGACGAACCCTACCGCAACGCCAATCCGCCAGCACGCCCGCCCCTGGTCCGCAACATGTTTGTGCAGGCCAGCATTACCGCGCAGACTCCGGAGCCGGTCATCGTCATCCCGGCCAGCGCGGTGCATCAGGGCGTGGTCTACCTTGCCGATGAGGGCAACCACCTGCAGCGTCGGCCAGTGTCTGTCGCCTGGCAACAAGGTGAAGATGTCATTATCGATGACGGACTGGCATCGGGAGACCGGCTGGTTCTGGATGACCTGGTTCCGGCCATCGACGGCACCCTGCTTGCTCCGGGAGATCAGCCATGATCCGCTGGTTCGCGGGGCATCCGACCGCCGGCAACCTGCTGCTGATCCTGATTCTGGCAGTAGGCCTGTTCGCTGCCCCCAACCTGACCCGGGAAACCTTCCCCGACTACCTGCCGCCGGAAGTCAGCATCACCATGGAATACCGGGGCGCCACCGCTGCGGATGTAGAGGAAGCCATCTGCCAGCGGCTGGGCGAAGCGCTGCAGCGGGTGGATTACATGAAGGAGGTTTCCTGCACCGCCCGGGATAACCAGGCCCAGACCATTGCCAGCATGGAACCCCGGGGCGACATGGGCCGGTTCCTGGACGATATCCGCACGGAAATCGAAGCCCTGACCGACCTGCCCGAAGAGCCCGAAGACCCGGTCATCCGGGAGCTTTACCGCACCAGCCTGGTCGCGGCCATCGCGGTGTACGGGCCCATGAGTTTCTCTCACCTGGAGGCCTACACCAGCCAGCTGGAAGACC
>CAYUNQ010000355.1:0-1935 GCA_964446185.1 uncultured Marinobacter sp.
TCGGTAATTTGCCGTTCCAGGAATATGGCCGTGGCCAGCTGGTCGGTCAGGGTTTCCAACAGTCGGCGGGACATATCCGGCAGGCCCTTGTCGGCGGGATACCAGACTTCCAGAGTGCCCAGCAATTGGCCGGGGGTACGGATGGGCAGCAGCAGTCGACGGCCGTCGTTGCCTTCCATGGGCAGTTCGTCGTACACCTCGGGCGTTACCAGGCAGGCGTTACAGTGGTGGTCCCGGCAGTAGAACGGGCGTTTGTCGGTGGCAGTGGTGACCGCCTCGATGGGGTTTGACGAGCCTTTCTCATGCAGGTACAGGCGAATGGGGCCAATGCCCAGTAGCCGTTCCAGCTCCTGCAGGATAGGAATGGCTCCGCTGCACAGGTCGTGGTTGGCAAACAGCCCACGGCTGGCAACGTGCATGGCTTGAAGGGCTGCATGGCTGACTTGCAGCTCCTCGGTTTTCTGCCGGGCCCGGTTTTCCAGTTCGTAGTAGGTCAGGGCCAGTTCGCTGGTCATCTGGTCAAAGGCCTGGCCCAGCCGGGCCAGCTCGTCGTCGCCTTTCAGGTTGGCCTTGTGAGAGAAGTCCTGCTCACCCACGGCGGTGGCAATGTGAATCAGCTTGCGCAGCGGCCGGAGTACCCGGTTTTTCAGGTCCAGGAACAGCGCCATCACAATCAGGATGGAGAAAACCATGCTGATGATCTGGATCAGCAGCAGCAGGTCGATGCGGGCTTCCGTGCGCTGCTCCAGCATGGAAACCAGCTGGTCGACTTCGTTGGTGTATTGCTCGATGGACGCCACGATAGCCGGGGTCAGCGGTGTGCCGGCCTCATGCTGCTCGATTTCCGGCTTGAGCCGGGTTAGCCACAGTTGCTTGACTGTCTGGTACTGCAACGCCAGTGGGTGGTCGGTGCTGCGTGGTATGGAGCGCACAATGGCAGAGGTTTCCAGCCGGTTCTTGTAACTGGCTGTCTGGGCTTCAATGCTGGTGCCTCCATTAACCAGGTCGGCTGTGGCTGACCGGGCTGCCAGCTGAAATGCTGCCATGCGCAGGGCGCCAGCCTGGTTGATAGCGGTTGCGTTACCCTCGATGCTGCTGGAAATGCCGAGGGTCGTGGCCATGCTGACAATGGCTGTCAGCACGATAGCGCCGATCGCAACGGCCAGTCGGTTTACCAGCGGGCTTCTGGGGGTCATGCGTAGCAGGTGTTCCGGATAAAGGTCATATAAAAGGCACGTTCAGGCGGATTATGGCTGAAAGCCGTTACTCGGGATACCTCTTTGAGGATAGTCAATTACCCCGATAGTTGGTAACCCATCATAGCTTTTGACCTTGCGCTACGTAAAAGCCGAGACTGAAGATTGGTCTTAGCAGGGTTCATAAATGCTTGCACTCCCGGAACAGGACGACGAAGAACTGGCCTCGCTGGCGGTGGTGTTGCCGTTGGCGCTGGCCGGCTTTGTGGTGGCTGCCGGTTGCTGGACGCTGTTTGCGGTGGCGGGCGTGCATGTGAAGGCCCAGCTGGCGCTGTCCAGTGTCCAGTTCGGAGTGCTGCTGGCGGCGCCGATGGCGGTCAGCGCACTGCTGGCGATTCCGGCGGGCCTGTGTGCCAGGCGTTTCGGTGCCCGGGCGGTCATGCTGTTCTGCCTTGCCGGCCTGGCCTTGTGCATGGCGTTGCTGCTGGTGGCCAACAGTTATCCCGCACACCTGATTGTGGCTTCTGGCCTGGGCCTGGCCGGGGGCTTTTACAGTGCCGGCCTGCATTACGTAACCAGCCATTGCCGGCAAAGGCTGGGGCTGGTTCTCGGAATTTTTGGCGCCGGTGTTACCGGTGCTGCCTTTAACTACTACCTGGTCCCCCTGTTCCATGAGGCCTACTCCTGGCAGGGGGTGCCCCTGGCTTACCTGATCGTTCTGGTGCTGGTGATTGCGCTG
>CAYUNQ010000356.1:0-1929 GCA_964446185.1 uncultured Marinobacter sp.
CACGGCACTGCTGGAAGAGCAGGATGTCCGCTCCATCACCTTCTTCGACCGGGACGGCCAACGCCTGCTGCACAGCGGCCCCGGCAGCACCGAAACCATCCCGGCCTCGGCCCTCGGCTCGGAAAGACCGGTCAAGCTGAGCTCAGACAGCAGCACCCGCTTCGTCACCCCGGTGTACCTGCAAGACCTGATGATCGAAACCATGCTCGACCCGGATGCCCGGGAATCCGCCACCGAACTGAACGAACCCCTGGGCTGGGTGGCGGTCGAGATGTCCCATATCCGTACCGAAAAAGAAACCTATCAGGCACTGCTGATCTCGCTCTTGCTGGTGGCGGGTGGCGTACTGCTCAGCCTGCTGGTTTCCCTGCGCCTGAGCCGGGCCTTTACCGACCCGGTGTTCCAGCTGAATGAAGCCGTGGCAAAGCTCAAGGAAGGCAAGCTGGATACCCGGGTATACACCCGGGCCGGGCCGGAGTTTGAACAGCTGGAGTCCGGACTGAACGAAATGGCGGCAGAGCTGAGCCAGGCCCAGGCAGAAATGCAGCAGAACATCGACCAGGCCACCGGCGATCTTCGGGAAACCCTGGAGACCATCGAGATCCAGAATATCGAACTGGACTTCGCCCGCAAGGAAGCCCTGGAGGCCAGCCGGATCAAATCGGAATTCCTGGCTAACATGTCCCACGAAATCCGTACGCCCCTGAACGGTATTATCGGCTTCACCGAGCTACTGCTGAAGAGCCCCCTGCCACGGCAACAGCGGGACCACCTGAACACCATCCGAAAATCGTCGGAAATCCTGCTCACCATCATCAACGACATCCTGGATTTCTCGAAGATCGAAGCCGGCAAGCTCATTCTCGACCGCGTGCCGTTCCAGCTCCGGGACATTGTGGAAGAGGTCATGGTAATGCTGGCACCGGCGGCCCATGCCAAGAACCTGGACCTGGTGCCGCTGGTCTATAACGACGTACCGGACAACATCATGGGCGACCCGCTTCGGGTCAAACAGGTAATCACCAACCTGGTCAACAACGCCATCAAGTTCACCCAGACCGGTGAAGTCGTGCTACGGGCCAGCCTGGAAGAAGAGGACAAGGAAACCAACCGGGTTACCCTGCGCCTGAGCGTCTCCGATTCCGGGGTTGGGCTCTCCCGGGCCCAGCAGCAGTCCCTGTTCAATGCCTTCAGCCAGGCGGACGCGTCCACCGCCCGCCAGTACGGCGGAACCGGGCTGGGGCTGGCAATTTCCAAGCGCCTGGTGGAAGAGATGGGCGGCGAAATCGGGCTGGAAAGCGAACTGGGCCGGGGCTCTACCTTCTGGTTCACCCTGACACCGGAGCTGTCAGTCACCGGAGAAGGCTCCTTCCCCAGAGAAGCCTTGAAGGGTGAACGCATTATCTACCTGGAACACCAGAAAACCACCGGGCTTGCGGTGGAACACCTGCTGCGGGAATGGGGCGTGGCGGTTGACCGGGTGGCCTCGCCCGGCGCCCTGATGGAACAGGTAGAAGAAGCCCAGCGCCGCCAGGAAGGCTATGCCGTTGTCCTGCTCGGCATTACCCGGCACCTGCTGAACTCCAGCCAGTATTGCAGCCTGGTCCGCAGCCTGGAGGTGGAGCGGGACTGCCGCACCCTGCTGCTGACACCCACCCTGGAGACCCACGACCTGCCGCTGTCCGGGCTGGCCAGCGGCCACCTGACCAAGCCGGTGTGCCGTGATCCCCTGTATGACGAATTACTGCTGCTGATTCACGGAATCCATACCGGCAGGGGCACCCTGCCCCAGCCCGTGCCCGGCACAAGAACCTCCGGCGCCCGCCGGGTGCCGCGCATCCTGGCGGTGGATGATAACGAGGCTAACCTGAAGCTGGTAATGACCCTGCTAAAGGATTGCCGGCTGGATGCCGAGAGCGCCTCCAGTGG
>CAYUNQ010000357.1:0-1913 GCA_964446185.1 uncultured Marinobacter sp.
ATTTCAGAGCGAACTGAACCGGATTGGGCACCCCAACTGCCTCTGCCCCAAACCATCCCCCCTGTCTTTCTCAACCACCATCCCCCGCGCCACAATCTGCGGATGCTCCGCCGCCTCCTCAATGGTCAGCACCGGCTCCACACAGGCATCCACCTCTGCAAAAATCTCCCGCCATTCGGCAAACGTCTTCCCGGCAATCTTCTCTTTAATCGCCGCTTTCAGCTTTTTCTGATGCTCCGGATTCTGGCTCAGGGCAAGGCTCTTCATTTCGCTGATGCCCAACGTATCGCACAGCCGCGCAGAGAACTGCGGCTCCAGGCTGCCCACAGACAACCAGCGGCCATCGCTGGTCTGGTAGTAGTCGTAGAAAGTACCGCCATTGAGCATGCCGCCCTCGGGTTTCTGCTCCACACCGCCAGCCAGTGCGGCGGCGCCGGCCATGGCGTTGAGGGCGAAGGCAGCGTCGGTCATGCTGATGTCGATGAAAGCGCCCTGCCCGGTTTGCTGGCGCTGGATCACGGCGGCGAGGATGCCCATAACGGCGTGGTGGGAGCCGCCGGCTACGTCGGCAATCTGGATACCCATGGGGGGCGGGCCGCTGTCGGCGCGGCCGCAGTGGCTGGCAACGCCGGAGATGGCCAGGTAGTTGATGTCGTGGCCGGCGCGGTCTTTGTAGGGGCCGGTCTGGCCGTAGCCGGTGATGGCGCAATAGATAAGTTTCGGGTTGATGGCTTTCAGGGCTTCGTAGCCCACGCCCAGTCGGTCCATTACTCCGGGGCGGAATTGCTCCACCACGATGTCGTAGTCCTTCACCAGTTCTTTTACCCGCTCCACGCTCTCTGGCTGCTTCAGGTTGAGCTGGAGTGTCTGCTTGCCACGGCTCAGGTAGGAAAATGTCGTGCTGAATTTACCATCAAAGGGCGGCATCACCTTGGCCAGGTCTACTCGGTCGGGCGCTTCTACTCTCAGCACTTCCGCGCCCATATCCGCCAGCATCATGGTGGCGTAGGGCCCGGGCAACAGGGTGCTGAAGTCCAGTATTTTCAGGGTACTCAGGGGGCCGGGCATGGCGTGCTCCTTTTGTTTGTTGTAGCGGTTTGACCATTGCACACCATGCTGCCGGGTTTTGCCGGCGGGGCCAACTGCCGGTCAGGTCATTCCCGTTGGCCATTTCTGCCATTGGGCGGCAAAACAGGTGGTTGCATTGTGCCTCTGGCCACTTATCATGAGCCACGTTCTGTTGATTGGCCCAGGTTATGTCTACCCTCACGGTTTCCAAACACTTTGTAGAAGCATCCCTGTCCGGCGCGCAGCGGCTGGGGCTGGACGCGCGCGCGTTGTTGCAGGAAGCCGGTATCTCGCCAGACTTACTGCGTATCGAGAAAGCGCGGGTCAGCAGTGACCAGTTCAGCACCCTGATGCAGGTTATCTGGAACCGCACCGGCGATGAGTTTATGGGGCTGGGTTCACGCCGGGCCCGCTCGGGCACCTTTGCCACCATGTGTGCGCTGGTGATCGATTGCCAAACCCTGGAAGAGGTGTATCAGCGGGCATTCCAGTTCTCCCGCCTGTTCGAACCCATGGTGGCCATGGAGCTGGAAGTGGGCGAAGAGAGCGCCCGGCTGGTAACGCGAATCGAAGGTAAAATCCACGACCCGGACTACTACCTGCGGGAAAGCATTCTGGTGATCTGGCACCGCTTAGGCAGCTGGCTGATCGGCCAGCCGGTGGAGCTGGAGAAAGCCGAGTTCGATTACCCGCGGCCGGAGCATGGCGATGAGTACCGCCATATCTTCCACTGCCCGCTGGTGTTTGAGTCCGATTGCACTGCCCTCACCTTCAGCAAGCGCTTTCTGTCTGCCCCGGTGATTCGGGACAAGCCGGAGATGCGGCAGTTTCTGAAAACCTCGCCT
>CAYUNQ010000358.1:0-1897 GCA_964446185.1 uncultured Marinobacter sp.
GATAGTCCAGCCAGCGCTCCTGGGGCAGAAAAACCTTCCAGGCCTCTTCCAGCTTCAGCGCCGAGCGGCTCGGTGCAGATGACGGCAGCCGCAACCTGGGTATACCGCCGACAAACGGTGACCGGTTGCCGGCAAGGCTGTAGCCCACCACAGCACAACTGAAATCCGTCAGCAGTATTTCCAGCCTGGCCGGTGCCGGTGCATCCGGGTCATGCTTTAACAGGCCGGCACCCCGCAGCCCCTTCGACAGAGGCGCCACCCATTTTCGGGCAAAGTTGCCGAGATCCCGGTCCTCGTTGGTTTCTGCCAGCCGCACCTCAAGACGGGCACATCGGTCGCCCCGCCAACCCTGGTCATTCAGGAAGGCAAGTACCGCCCCCACCCGGTCTGTCACCGGCAACTGACAGTCGCCAAGAACTGCAAACCAGTCCCGGATGAATACCAGGTCGTCCAGCGGCACCCGCTTCATCAACTCTTCGGGCGCTTCGGCACCCCCGATGGTAAAGCGGACCAGCCCGGAGTTTTTTACCGGCTGAAAATAACCAAAGATACCGGCTGCCGCGGCCTGGTCCATCAACTCCTGGCCCGCCTCGGTTTCAAAACCGGGCCGGCATATCAGCATGATCTGTTGCATTTTCTGTGTTTCCCGGGGTGACCGTCAGGAATCTGACACCTGAACAGCCATGAAATTTGAACCTGTTTAACGGTCGCTCTCGGTTATTCTGTCTACACTTCCTGCTTTGATTCCACAGGACGCCGTATATGTTCCACCGGATCCGTGCCCTGCTTGCTCTGGGCGTGTTGCTTCTAGCCACTTTCGGGCCGGGGCAGGCGTTCGCCGCAGTACAGTGTCAGGTTCTCGATGCAGCGAGTGCCGATGCCAGGCAACGGATCAATGAACATCTCTGCTTCTACAGCGCCCGCCCGGGGGACCCGGCCCACAGTGCCGATAACCCCGGTGCCTTGCCGGCGAACCTGAAATGGCAGCCAGCAAATGGCCACGACCTGGTGTTCAGCCACACCGGAGCAGTGTATTGGGTGACATTGACTGTCCGTAACAGCGATCCGGAACAAGCCTTCTGGTTCCTGAAGCTCGGTTACCCGCTGCTGGATGAAGTCACTTTCTGGCAACACACTGAGGCCTACGGCAGTCCAAACTACACCGAACTCGCTCCACCACTGAAAACCGGCGACCGCTACCCATTTAAAAGCCGGGGCATAGATTACCGCTATTACCTGCTGCCCGTCACACTGGATGCACAGGAAGAACGCGCCATTACCCTCCGGATTCACAGCAGCGGTGCGCTCAATGTACCGCTGTCGCTGGTCACACCCGGTGAAGCCGTCGCCGAGAGCAACCACCTGACCCTGGTACACGGGCTGTTCTACGGTGCACTGCTGGTGCTGGCGGTGTTCAACCTGGTGTTGTTCTTCAGCTCCGGCACCCGCTACTACTTCTTCAACGCGTTCTACATAGTCTCCATGGCCCTGTTCCTGTTTGCCATGGGCGGGCTGGCTAACCAGTACTTCTGGCCCGACAACACCGAGCTGGCCAATCAGTCGATCCCCCTGGGGCTGGCCCTGTGTTCCCTGGCCATGGTGTTGTTTGGCGGCTCTTTCCTGGAAATCGAATCCGGCACCCTTGCGGCAAAGGCCATGCAAATTCTGGCATGGACCTCAGTCGGCTTCCTTGTAGCCAGCTTTATTCTGCCGTACTCGAAAAGCATCCTGCTGAATACCTTCCTGACCCTGTCGGTGATTGCCAGCCTGTCGGTGATTGCCACCATTCGCTGGCGCCAGGGTTACCAGCCCGCGTTCTGGTATCTCGGCGCCTGGCTCGTGATGGTGGTTGGTGCCTTGCTGTACGCCCTGGCTGCTTTCGGCCACCTGGGCGACT
>CAYUNQ010000359.1:0-1881 GCA_964446185.1 uncultured Marinobacter sp.
GACCGCGATACCGGTCTGGACCTCGTCCTGCTGGAAGAAATCGCGACTTACTTCCGCGAAGTGCGTAAGAAGTACGCCAAGTTCGAAGGTAGCCTGAAGGGCGTGGATTCCCGCATCCTGATTGCCCAGGTACCGGGCGGCATGCTGACCAACATGGAAAGCCAGCTGAAAGAGCAGAATGCCAGCGACAAGTTCGACCAGGTACTGGCCGAGATTCCCAAGGTCCGTGAAGACCTGGGCTTTATCCCGCTGGTAACGCCGACGTCCCAGATTGTGGGCACCCAGGCGGTACTGAACGTACTGACTGGCGAGCGCTACAAGTCTATCTCCAAGGAAACCGCTGCCATCCTTAAGGGTGAGTACGGCTCCGCACCGGCCCCGTTCAACAAAGAGCTGCAGGCACGGGTTCTGGATGGCAACGAAGCGATCACTTGTCGCCCGGCTGACAAGATCGAGGCGGAAATGGACAAGCTGACCGCCGAGCTGAAAGACATTGCCAAAGAAAAGGGCATCAAGCTGGCCGAGCAGGAGGTGGACGACGTTCTGACCTACGCCCTGTTCCCGCAGATCGGCCTGAAGTTCCTGGAAAACCGTGGCAACCCGGATGCGTTCGAGCCGGTACCGAGTGCTGACGACGTCGCACCGGCCAAGAAAGCCGCGGGTCCTGAGACCTACACCGTGGAAGTGAATGGCCAGAAGTATGTGGTGGCCGTGAACGAAGGTGGCGAAATCAGCCAGATCGAAGGCCAGGGTGGTGCGTCTTCTGCACCGGCTGCAGCAGCTGCTGCTGCGGCTCCGGCCGCTGGCGGTGGTGAGCCTGTGCTTGCGCCTCTGGGTGGCAACATCTGGAAGGTTCACGTAGCTCCGGGTGATACCGTGGAAGAGGGCGAAGTGCTGATTATTCTCGAGGCCATGAAAATGGAAACCGAGATCCGTGCACCTAAAGCCGGCACCGTCGGTGAAGTCTTCATCAAAGAAGGGGACGCAGTCTCCGTTGATGATGAAATGCTGACAATCGCATAAGGGCCAGCATTCCATGGAAAAGTTAATGACACTGTGGACGGGTAGTGGCCTGTTCAACATAGAGCTCGGCCAGGTGGTGATGATCGCCGTCGGCCTTTTGCTCCTCTATCTTGCGATCAACAAGAAGTTCGAGCCGCTGCTGCTGGTACCCATCGGGTTCGGCGGTATTCTGGCGAATATTCCGGAGGCAGGGCTTGCCCTGTCTGCGGCTGAGAATGCCATCCATTTCGCCAAGCCTGAGGTGTATGCGGCGTTGGCGAGCACGCTGGACGTGGCTTATCAGGCCGGTCAGACAGTGACTCCCGAGATGAAAGCGGCTTTCAAGGAAGCCTATGAATCGGCCGGCTATGGCACGGTGAGCGCAGCGGATGCCATTGCTCAAAGCTTTGGCTACAGCCACGGTATGCTGCACAGCTTCTACCTGGTTGTGATTGGTTCCACCATTGGCCCTCTGCTGATCTTTATGGGCGTTGGCGCGATGACCGATTTCGGTCCGCTGCTGGCTAACCCGAAGACGCTGCTGCTGGGTGCCGCTGCCCAGTTTGGTATCTTCGGTACCGTAATTGGTGCGGCGCTGCTGGACTGGGCCGGTGTTCTGGAATTCACCATTCTGGAAGCGGCTGCCATCGGTATCATCGGTGGTGCAGACGGCCCCACGTCGATCTACGTATCGAGTGTTCTGGCGCCGCACCTGCTGGGTGCCATTGCGGTTTCAGCCTATGCCTACATGGCTCTGGTTCCAATGATCCAGCCGCCGATCATGAAGGCGCTGACCACGGAGAGTGAGCGCAAGATCAAGATGAGTCAGCTGCGCCCGGTGAGCAAGAAAGAGAAGATCATCTTCCCGCTGGTGCTGCT
>CAYUNQ010000360.1:0-1843 GCA_964446185.1 uncultured Marinobacter sp.
TGCGGCTGGTAATGGGACTGGGCACCCGGGCGGTGGACCGCATTGAAGGTGACCACGCCTGCGTGATGGCACTGGACCATCCCACCCGGCAACCGTTCCGTAACCAGGACGAAAGCTTCCGGTTCTCCCAGCACCTGGTGGACCTGCTGGACCTGGAAACCGGGGGCCTCGAAACCCGGCCCCTGAGCCAGATGCTTCCATCTGCGCCAAACCTGCCCATGAACCACCTTGCCGAAATCGACCGGGACGCCACCGCCAGGGCCGAGCAGATCGGCCTTGATGGCCCGGTCTGGCGCCTGACCTTCCGGCCACTGGTGCAGGGCAGCCGGTTTATCAGCCGGCTATCAAGCCTGCTGGCCACCCTGGAAGCCGGTTACCGGCACCCGGTGGATGTGGAGTTTACCCTTCACCTGAATGCCGAGGGAGAGCCGTCTTTCAACCTGGTGCAGTGCCGGCCCCTGGCAACCATTGGTGAAACCGGGCCTGTCCAGATTCCGGACCCGCTGCCATCGAAGAGCCTGTTTTTCCGGACCCAGGGCGATTTTATGGGTGGCAACATCAACCTCGCCATAACCCGGGTCATCCGGGTTAATGCCGCACAGTACGCCAGCCTGGACACCAGCCAGCGTTACGACGTCGCCCGGCTCGTTGGCGAAACCGTGCGCGCCTCTGCCGAGCCGACCATGCTGGTCGGCCCCGGTCGCTGGGGCACCAGCAGCCCGGAACTGGGTGTTCCGGTGCGGTTTTCCGACATTGCCGGCGTGGCCGCGCTGGTGGAAGTGTCCGAAAATGCCGGCGACATGGTGCCGGACCTGTCCTACGGTTCGCATTTCTTCCAGGACCTGGTGGAAACCGGCATAGCCTATGCGGCCCTGTTCCCGGATACCGCCCACTGCCAGTACCACCCTGATCGCCTGCCACCCTGCCAGCTTTCAGGAATGGCCGGGCAAGCTGCAGAAGCCGTGGAAGTCCATCACATCACCCGGGGCCAGCTGCAACTGACCGGCGATGTGGTCAGCCAGCAACTGGTGTGTTATTTCACCGATTGACCCCTGACAAAAGGTCGCACGTTGTTCAGGTGCGCCGCAGCCGCTTGCTGCTAGAATGCCCTCATGGAATGGCTCACTCACTCTCAGACCGGTTTTCGCCAGGCTGCCCGCTACCTGCTGGGCATGCGGCTGGCCATCATCACCACGCAACTGGTGGCTATTGCCGTTGCCGAATCCGTCATCACGCTGGCGCATCGGACCGAGGCCCTGCTGGTTTGCCTGCTGTATGGCGTGCTGGCCACCCTTGGCTGGCTCTGGTTCAACCGCAAACCGCCCGAATCCTCGGTTCCGGTCAGCCTGACCCTGGCCACGGACCTGACCCTGATCGGTCTCTGGCTGTTCTACACCGGCGGCTATACCAATCCGCTGGTGTCGGTATTGCTGCTACCCATTGCCGTGGCCATTATCCTGGTACCAACCCGCCAGAGCATTGCGCTGACGCTCACCGGCATTACCGTGTACACCGCCCTGGTCATCTGGCACACCCCGGTGGTGCACGATCACCACGGTGGCGACCTCGCCCAGCTACACCTTGTTGGCATGTGGGTGACCTTTGCCCTGACCGCCGGCATTCTGCTGCTGGTAGTGGGCACCCTGGCCCGTCGCCTGCGACACCAGCAAAGCCAGCTGTCCCGGTTCCGGGAAAACCGGTTGCGGGATGAGCAGGTAATCGCCCTTGGCCTGTCGGCGGCGGCGGTTGCACACCGGCTCGGCACACCACTGAACACCATGACCTTGCTGCTGGATGAAATCCGTTCCCACAGCGGCCAGGGCAACCCGGAGCTGGAAGAAGA
>CAYUNQ010000361.1:0-1820 GCA_964446185.1 uncultured Marinobacter sp.
CTACCCGGTGACGGCCGGGACACTGGCCGAAATGGCCCCGGATACGCTGCTGGTGGTGGACCGCAGCGCCGCCATTGGTGCAGAGCCACTGCAGCCTGAAACACTGGCATCCGCCATGGCGGATGCCGGCGCCGATACCAACGTTGTGGTGTTGAACCCGGGCCTCTGGTATCTCTCTGGCGGTGGCCTGCAGAGCGTACGCCTGCAGGTGGATGAGGTGGTTAACGCGGTGCGTTATCGTCAATAATACCCCGCTATGAAATTGATCCTCAGCCGAAAAGGCTTCGACAGTTCCGCCGGCGGTTGCCCCAATCCGGTCTTCCCGGATGGCAGCTGCCTGGCGCTTTGTGCCTGGCAGTCGGTCGTTGACCCCCGGGCTCTTCTCTTAAAAGGCGGTGGTTAGCAGGTACGCCGTATAACCAACAAAGGCTGCCAGCAGCCCCGCGCCTTCCACGCGGTTGATGCGACCGGGCCCGCGGAACCCATAGCCCAGCACAAACAGGGCAACGGTCAGGGCAATCATCACCGGAATATCCCGGGTCAGTACGTCGGAGGCAACGGCCATAGGGGAGATCATGCCGGCAATGCCCACTACCGCCAGGGTGTTGAACAGGTTAGACCCCAGTATGTTGCCCAGTGCCAGATCGTGTTCGCCTTTGCGGGCCGCGATCACTGACGATGCAAGCTCCGGCAATGATGTGCCAATGGCCACAATGGTCAGGCCGATAACGAGGTCGCTGACGCCGAAACCAGTGGCGAGGTCCACCGCGCCCCAGACCAGTATCCGTGAGCTGACAATCAGCAGGATCAGGCCGACAACCAGCCAGAAAACGGCCTTTCTGATCGGCATGGCGTGGGCTTTCAGCTCTGCGTCTACCTCGGCGGCCATGGCATCTTCGGGCTTTTTCATGCCAGACCAGATACTCCACCCCAACAGCCCTGCAAACATGGCCAGCAAAATACCCGCATCGGCCCGGCTCAGGTCGCCGTCGAACAGCAGCCAGGCGGCGGCCAGGGTTATCAGGGTCAGGATGGGTAATTCCTTGCGCATCACCTGAGAGTGCACGGCAATGGGGGCCAGCAAAGCAGTAATACCCAGAATCAGGGCAATATTGGTGATGTTGGAGCCGTAGGCATTACCCAGTGCCAGGCCTGGGTTGCCCTGGCTTGCGGCGAGGGCCGAAACCACCATTTCCGGTGCGGACGTACCAAAGCCAACAACCACCATGCCGATCAGCAGCGGTGGCATGCCGAAATGCCCGGCTGCGGCAGCAGATCCTTCTACAAAACGGTCAGCACTCCAGACCAGCAAGGCAAGGCCGGCAAGAATGGCAAGAGAGGCGATCAGCACATCAGTGACTCCAGAATAGTGGATGCGGTATTTGACGGCATGCAGGGCAACGGAACAATTACACAGAACTACCTATGCCGCTGGCTGCCTTCAGGCCCGCTTAAAGCTCGCCAGCGCTGCCGCGGCTGTCACGAACAGGCTACCGAATACGCGGTTCATCTGCCGCTGGCGTTTCGGTGTGGTCATAAACCGGAACAGCTGGCTGGCGAGCAGAGCGTAGCCCGCCATCACCAGAATATCGACCAGGATGAGGGTTGCCCCCATGGTGGCCAACTGCTGCCCATGGGCAGCGCCGGCCACCAGGAATTGCGGGAACAGGGCAATCAGGAAAATCGTGGCTTTCGGGTTGGTAAGATTCACCAGTGCGCCGTTCCAGAACTGCTGGCGCGGGCTGAATCCGGACAGGTCTGCGCGGGTGGCTTCCACCGGTTGCTCCCGCCATTTCTGGATACCCAGCCAGATCAGATAG
>CAYUNQ010000362.1:0-1809 GCA_964446185.1 uncultured Marinobacter sp.
TTTTGGGAAAGGTGTGGGCTTATATTGTGTCTCCGATAGTTCTGATCGTTTTGATCTTGGTGTCCCCCCTGTTTGGCGTGCGAGATGAAACTTGGCCTAAATTCTTGCACAGCTTGATTCCGTTGGAAGTTAGCCTTTTATTTGGCGGCTGGCTTTTGATAATTATCGGTGGCCTGGCGTTCCGCCTTTTCCCGAATTGGCTTCTCAGAAACGGCCGAGGCCCCGAATGGGAGTTCAACCGCCGTACCGGCATGATCAAGGTCTGGCAATATTCTCGGAAACTCCCGTTCGTGCCCCGAAAGCCTCCGGTCGTGATCGAAAAACCCTTCTACGAATTTGATGCCTGGTGCTGCGCCCGGGTAGATCGTTTCGGCACTCTGTTTGATCTGGTGCTGTCTCACCGGTATAGCAAGCTGGACGTCACCGTTGGCGATATCCTTGGCGCCCATGGCAGCGCTACCATGTGTTACGCCTACTGGGACTTTATCCAGAATTACATGGATATCACCAAGCCCCTGCCGGAGCTTCCCTTGCTTGAGCGATACCGCCCGCTGGATCCGACCACGGCAGAGTATGACCAGAAAACGGGCCGGCCACCGCGTTACTGGCGAGATATGGATGATGAAACCTTTAAGAAGCACGTGGACCGGATGTTCACCGAAGTCACCATCATTGACACCGCCCAGCGTCGCAATGTGATGGCGGAAAAGTTGCAATACGCTTCATGAATACTCGCTTCACCGTATTCCAGTGACGGAGATGACAGCACCTTGTCATGCCTCCACCACTCTGAAATTACACTCGTCCATAATCGCCAACCATCAACAACGTGTAACCACAAGGAGAACACCATGTCAGGAAGCCGCGATCATCTAGAAATGTCATTCATGTCCATCCAGTGCTTTGCCGATGACGGCAAGTTGGATGCCGAAGAACTAGGATCAATCGTTCGTATCGCCGAGCGCGATGGTGTGATTGATGAGAACGAAATCCGGGTGCTTCGGAACATCATTTCCAGAATCAAACCGGAAGAGGTGGATGACGCCATGCGCCGCCGCTTGCAGGAAATTGAACGCAAGATTTCTGCTACCTGACATGGATCGTAGTCGGGGGCTGATCAAATACTTCAGGGATTGTCTCAGTAAAGAGGGCTTCGATCAGCCTCTGACGGATATATTCTCTGGTTCTCACAAAGATCATGTCTTGTCGCCCGGGTTTTATCACCCTCATTCTGCGTGGCCGGAGATTAGTCAGTGTACGCTGGAAGATCTTGGGCTCTATCGCTCTAAATACGACGGCTTGCGCCACTCAGCCAGGGATGAAGGAAAAGAAGATAGCGTTCTCATGCTGGGGATTTTCCCGGTTGTCATTACCGGAAAAGGTGAGAGCGACATTCGTGCGCCCTTGCTGATTGCGTCGGTCGATAATGTATTGCGGCGGTATGCCAGGTTCCCAAAATTGGCGCAGGAGCCCTTTGACTTTGAGCTGCTCCGGTATAACCCGGAAGTGGTTCGAGCTCTCCCCTTTGACCTACCCGAACTGAATTGGGGCGCCGAACTCAGTCCGTTGGACGCAATACAGGCCCTGCTGGAGGCTGAGCTTGGCAGCCGGGTGGAGCCTGGGATGCTCTATCGTTGTACAGAAACTAACGAACTGCAGGTATCTCTGTTCGAAGGCCTTTTCAGATTCCGTTTCACCTGGCTGGCTGAAGCGAAAGAATCAGGCTGGATGGATGGGACCATGCTTTGGCTTCCGAACAATCCCGCAGGCGACTTGACGATGCGGGATTGGAACATCTGTTACAGCCGG
>CAYUNQ010000363.1:0-1808 GCA_964446185.1 uncultured Marinobacter sp.
CCATTGCAGCAGCGACTCGCCTGCTCCTATCCGATAGACGACAGGGCGATGGCTGACTGTTGCGGAAAAATCAGCGAGACCCGTCAAGGCTTGTCGCGCGAGGGCCGCCAGCTTTGCGCCCTCGGGTGTAAGCGTCAGCGAACGTCCCTGGCGGCAGGTCAGTTCAATACCAAAAGCCTGCCCGAGCTCCTTGAGCTGGCGGCTGTATTGACTTTGCCGGGTCGGGTCATTTCCAACTGCTCGGGAGATGCCTCCCGAATCGGCCACCTCGACCAGCACCCGGAGACGGTCCAACGAAAGCCCATTCTTTGAAACCAGCGTCTCAAACATCCTGCCTACCTGATGAAACGTGTTGTTTGAATGCATTCATCTGACTGAAGAGTAATATATCCTGCTCGTATTTGCATTGCAAGGGAATGATCAGAATGCCTATAGTTCCTCATGGCAAGCCGATCCTGGCAGGCATGAACATGCAACCGCACCAGAACGAACACAACTTTCACGCGGGACCACGGGGTTTGGCGTTCAAGAACGGCAAACTGTACCGGTTCACCGACCGGCATGTTGTCGTGATGCGCCCCTGGCCGCAGCCGATGGCCTGGTATAAGCGGCGTTCCCACAACTGGCGGCCGACCCGCAAACTGGCGGACGAGGTGGTCGCGCAGGCTCGATTTTTCGATGTGCCCGCCGAGCGCCCGGAAAAGCCCTCCTCACCGTATGCACTTGCGGACGGCCAGTTGACCCTTCCCGGCGTCACATACGAGGAATGGGCTGCCAAGCGACTGTATAAGGATGAACTGGCAAGACTTAGCTTCATCGACCTCATCCCCTCTGATGTCAGGCAGGAGTTGGCGCGCTACCGGGACCGGCGATGGCATCTGCTGAGCGTTTTCGCCCGTTGTCCCGGGGCGCTCGATCTGAGCCGCTCCAGCCCGGCCCTGCTTTTCGCCCTTGCCAGCAACTGGGTCTTCCACAAGCCGGCGGTGTCGCAACCCATCCGGGCTGTCCGCAGCCTGGTCAACCGCAAGCAGTGTGTCATCCAGCAATGGCTCGGATTTCCCGGCACGGAATCCGTTCGTCGCATACTGGCAAGAATCGATCCGGCTGCCTTGTCCGTTCATCGTCTGCTTTATCTACGCACTGCACTAGCCGACCCGCTCTGCGTCCGTCTGTTGCGCCACTTGCCTCGAATTGGAGAACTGGCTTTGTTTCTGACTTCAATGGCGCAATTGCGCCTAAGAGTAACCCCAAAATTGCTGCACGAGACCGTCTGTCAAACGGCAGTGCTAAATCAATGCCCCAGAGAACGGGCTTATGACGAAGGCGCGTATTTGATGATTCTGGACACGCTTAGGATGGGCAACGCGGCACGCTGGGAACATTGTCCGAAACGCTTTTTCTCCCTGGCTGGGGTTACACGCCTACATGACGATCTTGTGGGGAGAATGCATGCGGTTTTCGGGGGTGGCCAGAACGCCATGCCTGATCATCTTCCTGCACCACCCTTCGCCGGCACAGATGACATTGTGCCATTAACGACGGTTGAGGCGTTAGTCCAGGAAGGATATGAACAGCACAATTGCGCTGCCGTGAGGGCTCCCCTTGTCGCCCAGGGGCGTCAATATTTATACAGGGTTAACCGGCCAGTACGTGGCACATTGTCTGTTTATTTCAATGGTTTTGAATGGATTCCGCAAGAATTTCGGCTGGCTAGCAACGCTGCTGTGCCCCAAAAAGCGTGGAATATTGCCTTTGAATCGCTTTTTAAGAGCGATTCTAACCGTTGATGGCGGTATGATAATGGGGTC
>CAYUNQ010000364.1:0-1803 GCA_964446185.1 uncultured Marinobacter sp.
TAGAAGCCAAGACCGCCCAACTGGAAACCCTGCCAGTACGCGAGTGGCTAGCCCGGCTGCGGGAATCCGCCACCCTGCTGTGGCCGTCCGGCCCTATTCAGTGGGCAAAGAACCATCCCGACACCCGAATTGCGGTCGACGCCACCCTCGACCAGGCCATCCTGAACCTGTTGGCCAATGCCCTGACCGCCAGCCCTCAGTGGGTGGCGGTCAGCAGCCGGCAAACGGATACCGGCCGGATCGAAATTGTGGTCGAAGACCACGGCGAAGGGCTGGAGGCCGCCCTGGCCGGGGCACCCGGCGAAGACATTGTCGATTCCAGGAACGGACTGGGGGTTGGCCTGTTTTTGTCCAACGCCACCATCCAGCGGCTGGGCGGCAACCTCAAAGCCCGAACCGGTAACACTGGAACCACCATGGTGATTGATTTGCCGCAGGCGGCGGCATCCACTTCAGGAGAGCCAGAATATGTCTGAACAGGAACAGTGGCTGATTGTTGATGACGACCAGGCCTTCCTGCAGGTGCTGAGCCGCTCCCTGGCCCGGCAGGGTATCGAGGCCATCACCGCCAGCAACCACGACAGCGCCCTGGATGCGTTGGATACCCATAACATCCGCCGCTGCGTGCTGGACCTGAACCTGGCCGGCGAGAGCGGCCTGCAGTTGCTACCGGAACTCCTCGACACCAACCCGGACCTGGACGTGCTGGTGCTCACCGGCTACGGCAGCATTGCCACCGCGGTGGAAGCCATGCGCCGCGGTGCGGCCAACTACCTGTGCAAACCGGTAACCGTGCAGCAGCTGATCAGTGGCTTTGAACCGCTGGAAGCTCCGCCCGAATTGCGCCCGGAGCCACCCTCGGTGGAAGAAATGGAATGGGAACACATCCAGCGGGTGCTGAATGAACACGAAGGCAATATCTCCGCGACGGCCCGGGCCCTGAACATGCACCGCCGCACCCTGCAACGGAAGCTGCAAAAGCACTCCCGCTGGCGACAATAACCGCAGCGCAAGCTCTTCAGTTCGTCCGGTATTGATTGATATCAATTCTGTCAGACTAATGTTTAGTGTCGGTAATTCACCGATACGCTAGGATTGCGCGGCGCCTGAACGTTGCAATATATGGACAATCTACTGACTGTCGCTGCGGCCATTTCGGCCTGTACGGACAGTCAAACAAATTGCGATTGCTATACTTTCCAGCGCACTCACAGGGAGGAGAGCCAACCGCCAATTACCGGATTAACCCGAGATGCCCAAAGGTCCAGAACACATCGCACCACCCGCTGATATTTCCCCGGCCCGGCTGGCACTGGTGGCCACCACCACCAGCAACATGGTGCTGATCCTGGATGGCGAGGCCCGCATCGAATGGGTAAACGGCGCGTTTGAGGCCCATACCGGTTACCCCCTGGCCGATATCCGGGGCAAAAAGCCGTTTGAGCTGTTACCCGGAACCGGCACCGACAAGGAAACCGTCGCCCGTATCCAGGCGCACTTCGCCAACGGCGAACCCTTCGAAGAAGACATCCTGCACTACACCGCCAGCGGCACCCCGTACTGGGTACACACCTGCAGCATGCCGATCGGCAAAGCGGAGGGCGTGGAGCCGGGGTTTGTCGTCATCCAGACCAATATTTCCGACCGCAAGCACGGCGAGCGGGGCCTGCGTATTGCCGCCAGCGTATTCGACCGCAGCCACGAAGCCATCCTGATCACCGACAAGCACAACCGCATCATGGATGTGAACCCGGCCTTCGCCCGCATCACCCGTTCCGGGGCGCTGGGCGTCATGACCTCCGA
>CAYUNQ010000365.1:0-1799 GCA_964446185.1 uncultured Marinobacter sp.
TGCCGGTAGACACCGGGCTTGCCCGTGGTATTGAACGCTTGTTGCCCCATATGGAAGGCCGCTTCAGCTCCGTGGCCATGCGCGTACCAACGCTGAATGTGTCTGCTATAGACATGGTGGTGAACGTGCGTGAAGCGACCGATGTTGCGGCGGTAAACCAGCTGTTGAAAAACGCCGCCCAAGGGTCGCTGAAAGGCATACTTGACTACACTGATGAACCACTGGCCAGCGCCGATTTCAACCACGACGCCCACTCCGGCGTGGTCGACGGCGGCCAGACCCGGGTCACCGGTGGGACTATGGTGAAAGTGCTGTGCTGGTTTGATAACGAATGGGCTTATGCGAATCGCATGCTGGATGTCAGCAAGGTCTGGCTAACCAGAACCTGACGGATACAGAGGGGTCTGACCCCGAACGGGGTCAGACTCCACCCAAGGCTTAACAATTTGCACCTGTGAACCCATAACTACGGAATCTGATTATGGCCATCAAAAAAATGACTGACCTGAACCTCGCCGGCAAGCGGGTTCTGATTCGTGAAGACCTGAACGTGCCGGTCAAAGACGGCAAGGTGTCCAGCGACGCCCGCATCCGCGCCTCGCTGCCGACCATCAAGGCTGCCAAAGACGCCGGCGCCAAAGTCATGCTGATGTCCCACCTGGGCCGCCCGGAAGAAGGCGTGTACGACGAAGCCTCCTCCATGAAACCGGTCGCCGAACACCTGAGCACCCTGCTGGGCCAGGATGTGCGCCTGATCAAGGATTATCTCAGTGGTGTTGAAGTGGCTGACGGTGAAGTAGTGCTGTTCGAAAACGTCCGCTTTAACAAAGGCGAAAAGAAAGACAACGAAGACCTGGCCAAGCAATACGCGGCCCTGTGCGACATCTACGTGATGGACGCCTTCGGCACCGCCCACCGCGCTCAGGCATCTACCCACGGCGTAGCCAAATTCGCCCCCGAAGCCTGCGCGGGCCCGCTGCTGGCAGCAGAACTCGACGCCCTCGGCAAGGCCCTCGACAACCCGGCCAAACCGGTGGTTGCCATCGTTGGCGGCTCCAAAGTCTCCACCAAACTGGATGTACTCAACGCCCTGAAAAAAGTGTGTGACCAGATCATCGTCGGCGGCGGCATCGCCAACACCTTCCTGGCCGCAGCCGGTCACCCGGTCGGCAAATCCCTGTGCGAACACGACCTGGTCGACACCGCCAAAGACATCGCCAGCCGCGTAGAAATCCCGCTGCCGGTTGATGTAGTGGTCGCCAGCGAATTCGCCGAAACCGCCACCGCCACCGTGAAAAACATCTCCGACGTCAGCGCCGACGACATGATCCTCGACGTAGGCCCGGAAACCGCCGGCCAGTTCGCGAGCCTGCTCAAAAACGCCAAAACCATCCTGTGGAACGGCCCGGTTGGCGTATTCGAATTCGACCAGTTCGGCAACGGCACCAAAGCATTGGCAGAAGCCATCGCCGAAAGCGACGCCTTCTCCCTCGCCGGCGGCGGCGACACCGTCGCGGCCGTTGACAAATACGGCATAGCTGACAAGATCTCCTACATCTCCACCGGCGGCGGCGCATTCCTCGAATTCGTCGAAGGCAAAACCCTGCCGGCAGTAGCCGTACTGGAAGAAAGAGGCGAATAAACCAGTTGCCGCCAAAAACCGGCGGCAATGAACAAAGTCAGAATCGCAAGGAGGGTGGGGAAGGTCTTTCGCGGAATTTCGAAGGCCAGGGATGGCCTGAGAGAAGCGCACATGGATGTGCTCGTAGCGGTTCCGCGAAAGACCTTCCCCACCCTCC
>CAYUNQ010000366.1:0-1762 GCA_964446185.1 uncultured Marinobacter sp.
GGTGATGGTGAGCTTTTCACCACCCCAGGCGTAGCCTTCGCCCCATTTGGGTTCGGCCAGTTCGCCGGGTTCGCCACTGAAGCGGCGGGCCAGGGTGGCGCCTACTACGGGGAAATAATCCGGGCTGGTAACGATGTCCAGGTTCAGGTTGTCCACTACCTGGCCGAGTACCCGACGGCTTTTGATCAGTTCGATTTCAGTGCTGGCGTTGGAGGTGGTTTCCAGCAGGCCGCCCAGGTCTTCCATGCCCGGCAGGCCGCCTGTTTTCTCTTCTACCTGGATCAGGGCATTGGCGCGGTATACCGGCGGCTGAATCAGGGCGTAGAACACGCCGATGGCGGTGAACAGTATGGTTACGGCGGCAATCAGCCATTTGCCGTCCCACAGGGTGCCGATCAGGGCCAGCAGGTCTATTTCGTCGTCTTGCGGGGTTGCGATGCTGGTTGTTGTGTTGTCTGTCATGTAATTCAGTTACCCAGGTATTTGAGCCAGCTGTCGCAGGCTTGGTCGATCAGTTTGTAGGCGTGTTCGAAGGCGGGGCGCTGTTGCCGGTAGGGGTCTGGCACTGGCTGGTTGTTCTGCCATTTGCCCAGCAAAAAGGCGCGGCCGCGGATTTGCGGGGCGATTTCGTGCAGGCGTTTCAGGTGGCCTTCTTCCATGGCCAGTATCAGGTCTGCCCTGGCCAGCATGTCTTGTGTCACTTGCCGGGCCCGGTGGGGGCTTGCGTCTATGCCCTGCTCTTGCAGCAGTTCCTGCGCGGTGGCGTCTGCCGGTTTGTCCACCAGGGCGCCGATGCCGGCGGAGTGGACTTGTTTGCCGCTATCCGCCGGCAGCCTGGCTTTGAGCAGGTACTCGGCCATGGGGCTGCGGCAGATGTTGCCTACGCATACAACAAGGATATTGTTAAACATGGTTGTTGCAGTTAGTCGGTCAGTTCACGTTCGGTGATGGAGCCGTAGTACAAGGTCTGCATGCTTGGCAGGATTTGTGCGATCAGGCGGTTCCAGCGGGCGATGGGCGCGGCGGTTACGTACACGATGTCCCGTGCTTGCAGGGTGAACTGGTCGGCCAGCACCAGGGCGGTGGCGTTGCGGGCGTGCAGTTGGTACACATCGGCAATTTTGTCGCTGCCTTCGGCGGCCTGGCGCAGTACGAATACGCCGCTGGCATCGGCGGTGGCCTGGGCAAACCCGCCGGCATCGGCCAGGGCTTCGGCCAGGGTGATGTCTGAGCGGCCGATGTTCAGGCTGGTGGGTTTGCCTACTTCACCCAGCACAAAGATTTTGGCGGCGTCGTTACGGGCTACGTGGATGATATCGTTGGGGCGCAGCAGGATGTTTTCCCGGGTGTCGCCCTGGCGGTACAGGTCCCGCAGGGAGTAGCGCTTGGTTTCGCCGTTGCGGGTGAGGGTTACGTTGGTCCAGTCGGCGGTATCGGTCAGGCCGCCGGCGTTGCTGACGGCTTCCAGCAGGGTAAGCGGTACGTTGGTGATGGGCTGGGTGCCGGGTTGTTTCAGTTCGCCAGTCATGTACACGCGCTTGGAGCGGAATGAGGCCACGGTTACGTCTACCTGTGGCGAGGCGATGTATTTGGCGAGCTCTTTGCGCAGGATGTCGCGGATTTCGGTGACTTTCAAACCGGCGACTTTGATTTCGCCCACGTAGGGGTAAAAGATGGTGCCGTCGCTGTGCACCCAGTTGCCGGCTTCAGACGGGCTGCGGTCTGATCCGGCGGGAATAGTGAGTTCCGGGTGGTCCCATAC
>CAYUNQ010000367.1:0-1754 GCA_964446185.1 uncultured Marinobacter sp.
TATCACGCATCACGCAGTCATTTTTACCTGTGCGTGTCCCCCTCTGGCAGGATAGTTGGCACTACTTAATTTTTAACCAGTTGGGCGGTTCAGGTGTTGATAGTGCCTCGTTATTCCGAAGAACGTAAAGCCTCCGTGCTGGCGAAGTTGTCGCCGCCCCATAGTATGACCGTAGCCGCTTTGGCGCGGCAGGAAGGCATTTCGGATCAAGCCCTTTACAATTGGCGGACACAAGCCAGAGAAGAGGGGCGTCCGGTGCCGGGTTCCAAAGCCAAGTCAGATCAGTGGTCAGCAGAAGCAAAGCTGGCAACCGTGATTGAGACAGCCGCACTGTCCGAAGAAGAACTCAGCCAGTACTGCCGGGAAAAAGGGCTTTACCCTGAGCAAGTCCGGCGCTGGAAAGAAGAATCCCTGCAAGGCTTCCAGCGCAGTGCCGAGCGGGAAAAGCAACTTCGCAAAAAGAGTCAGTCAGACCAGAAGCAGATCAAGAAGCTTGAGCGTGAATTGCGCCACAAGGAAAAGGCTCTGGCCGAAACCGCTGCACTGCTGGTGCTGCGAAAAAAGCTGGATGCGCTCTGGGAAAACGACAACGAGGACGACTAACCTCGGTCCCTGAGCGCAGGGTAATGATCAACCTGATTCAGGAAGCCATGAGCGCCGGAGCCCGGCTGTTCAAGGCCTGTGGAGAAGCTGGCATTGGCTTGCGTACCTATCGCCGCTGGTTCCGCGAAGGCGAGGTACAGCCCGATAAACGCCCGGAAGCTGTGCGCCCCAGGCCGGCAAACAAACTCAGTGAAGCAGAGCGCCAGCAAATTCTGTCGACCTGTAATTTGGCTCGTTATGAAAGCCTGCCGCCGTCCCAAATCGTGCCATCGCTGATGGACGAGGGGCTGTACCTGGCCTCGGAGTCGTCGTTCTACCGGATACTCAAAGCCCACAACCAGTTGAACCATCGGGGACAAAGCCTTGCACCGCAGCGATCCCGGGAAGCGACCACGCATCATGCCTCCGGCCCGTGTGAGGTGTGGTGCTGGGACATTACCTACTGCGCTTCAACCGTGCGTGGGCAGTTCTATTACTTGTACATGTTTGAAGACGTATACAGCCGCAAGATCGTGGGTTACGAAGTCTACGAGGCTGAGAGCGGCGACTACGCTGCCGGGCTGTTGCAACGTTGCCTGCTGCGAGAGCAGTGCCTCCACCGGCCTCTGGTGCTGCACTCGGACAACGGAGCCCCGATGAAGGCGCAGACGATGAAAGCAAAGCTGGAAGAACTGGGTGTCCTGCCGTCTTACAGCCGACCGCGGGTCAGCAACGACAACGCGTTCTCGGAGTCCCTGTTCCGGACTCTGAAATACCGCCCGGGATGGCCTTCATCGGGATTTAACAGCCTGGAGGAAGCCCGGCGCTGGGTCGACCGCTTCGTCAACTGGTAAAACCATGAACACAAGCACAGCAAGCTGCGGTTCGTAACACCGCATGAGCGCCACAGTGGTGAGGACGCCGCTATCCTCGTCCAGCGTCAGCGGGTTCTGGAGCAGGCAAAAAAGAGAACTCCAGGTCGATGGGGCCGTCGCCCCATCAGGAATTGTGAGCCCGTCGGCTCAACCACGTTGAACCCGGAAAAACGAGTGGTAGAGAAAGACGTCGCTTAAACAGAGAAATCAGTGCCAACTGTCTTGAAAAACACCGGCTACATCGTACTAGAAATGGATGTGGAAGCTTAATCGCTGCATTCCGTGCAAGACAACGTG
>CAYUNQ010000368.1:0-1749 GCA_964446185.1 uncultured Marinobacter sp.
AAGACGCCATCGGCAAGATTCGCAACCACAGCAAACCCGGCACCACGCTGGCCACCTTCACCTCTGTGGGTCGGGTGCGCCGGGCACTGATCGATGCCGGGTTTTCCATGCAAAAGGTACCGGGCTTCGGTCGCAAGCGGGAAATGCTGACCGGCCAGCTTGAGGCTTCCGGGGCTGACTCCGGAACAGCTTACCGATCAACAGTGGCGATCATCGGTGCCGGAATTGCCGGCACCACCCTCGCCCGCAACCTAGCGGAACGGGGGGTTCCTGTTGTGCTGATTGACCGGGCCGATCAGCCCGGCGCCGGTGCCTCCGGTAATGCCCAAGGCGCGCTCTATGTGAAACTGGGCGTGGAATACAATGCCCAGACCGAACTGGCCGCAACCGCGTTGAGTTTCAGCCAGCGCTATTACCGGCGCTGGGCCGGACAGTTCTGGCACCCCACTGGCCTGCTGCAGCTGGCGTCCAACGAGCAGGAGCAGCATCGTCAGCTGAAATTCCTTGAACGCTGCCAGTACCCGGTCGAACTGCTGGAACCGGTGGATGAAGAGCTAGGTTCGAAGCGCGCCGGCCTGAAGGTAACGGCCAGCGGCCTGTGGTTTCCCGGTTCCGGCTGGCTTGAGCCGGCAAAGGCCTGCGCTGCCCTTGCCGACCACCCGGGAATCCAGCAGGTATTTGGTTTCAATGTACGCACGGTGAGGTCTGACGGCAAAGGCTGGACGATTGAAAGTCTGGAAGGCCAGCGGCTGAGCGCAGCGAGGCTGGTGATTGCAGGGGGTCACGAGTCCGCCAGCCTGAACCCGGCCAACGGTAAACTGAGGCTGAAGCCGATTCGGGGACAGGTCACCTGCTTGCCCGCAGAAAACTATAACCTGCCAGGGGCGGTCATCTGTGGTACCAAGTACCTGAACCCGGCCATGAGTGGAATCGCAGTAACCGGTGCGACCTTTGACCTGAGAGACAACAACCCGGACGTGACGCCGGAAAGCCACCAGGAAAATATCGATCAACTGGCAGAGCTGCTGCCTGCCGTCATGGGCGACCATGGGCCTGATGCCAGCGAGCTTGCAGGTCGGGTTTCTTTCCGTTGCGCCAGCCATGATTATCAGCCGGTGGCTGGCGAACTCAAGGATGAAAACGGGCAGGAAGTGCCTGGCGCCTACCTGCTGACCGGATACGGCAGCAAGGGCCTGACCTGGGCACCACTGATGGCAGAGTACCTAGCGGACCGGATAACCGGCCAGCCATTGAGCCTGCCGGAGCCACTGATCCGCCGGGTGGAAAGCTCGAGGTTATACCCCAAGCCGGACTAAGTGCCGGCTCAGGGTGATTCCGGCACCCTTCAGGGATTGTCCGGTGTAGCGGGTGTCAGCAACCGGCCTTCCGGGCTGAACAGAAGAACCTGGCGTCCGGCATCGGAATCCACCAGGGCCACAATCTCATCATCCCGGTAGTTGCCGAGGCCCAGGAACTGCCCACCCGGCTCCTCCAGTGCTTTTTGCCAGCTCTGATAAAGCTCCGGATCCTTCTGGGTGGTCACCCGTGCCAACAGGCCCTGGCCACCATCCAGCGTTCCGGCAGCAATCACATCACTTGCCAGTGCGACGCCCTTGTCCAGGGAGTTCACAGCGGCGTCTGCAACGGAGGCAATGGTGAACGCAGCCTTGGGCACACCGGTGCTGGTAAAGCCCAGCACAAACCCGGCCGTTGCACCTGTTGTGCGCTCCAGCTCGTTATCGCCCTCTT
>CAYUNQ010000369.1:0-1748 GCA_964446185.1 uncultured Marinobacter sp.
CAGCTTCACAGCGCCTCCCGCGCGCGGCGACAAGGTCACCATCCTCGCGGGCTTCGCCGCGCCGGCAAACCAGGGCGAAAACGATCGCATCTGGTGGGACGACATCGTCGTCGAGAAGATCTGGGAGGCACCGCGCGGCGAGGCCGCGCGATAGTGATCAGTGGTTAGTGGTTAGGGATCAGTGATAGGTTATGGATGCGATTGCGAACATCGTTCTGGCGGCACAGGTGGCGTTGGCGCTTGAATTCGCCGGGAAGTGGACGGCGCAGTGGCCGGACATCCCCCTGCCGGAGTGCGTCCACGACGCCGCGGCCGAGCAGGGTGTCTGGCGCGCGGAACAGACCGACGGCGGCGTCCGCATCACCGGCGGTGCGGAGGGCTTGCGCCTCGGCGTCTACGCCTGGTGCAAGGCGCTCGGCATCCGCTGGTTCTCGCCGAACGAGAGTCCCGTGATCCCCGAAAAGCCAATGGCCGTGCCGCCGTCGTTCTTCGGCGCGCATCGCCCGTCGTTCCCGTACCGCGGGCTCCACACCTGCGGTGCCTCCGGCCACTTCGACCCCAAGGTCGCGAGCTGGATGAGCTTCAACGGCTTCAACCGTCGTCTGGACTCGCTGAGCGTGGCGGCCGCCCGCCGCGAGGAGTACGCGCGCCTAGGCCTGGTCTCCGACACCACCGTCCACTGCTACAGCCTCGTCCTGCCGGCGTCGAAGTACTTCGCCGGGCATCCGGAATACTATCCGCTCATCGGCGGGAAGCGTCTCGCCGAGGGAGGCCAGCTCTGCCTGTCGAATCCGGGGATGCGCCGCGCCTTCGCCGATTCGCTCCGCGCATGGCTTAAGAAGGCCGGCGACGTCTCACCGGTCGGCATCTGCCCGAACGACGGCTTCGGCTGGTGCGAGTGCGACGCCTGCCGCGCGCTCGACACGGAGGAGGACAGGCGCAACGGCGCCGTCAACGGGCGCGTCGCCGACTTCGTGAAGTTCATCTGCGGCGAATTCCCGGACCGCACAATCGGCCACTACTCCTACAGCAACTTCGCGAACTTCTACAAGCTCCTCGATCCGTTCCCGACGAACCTCGTGCTGTCCGTCACGGCCTTCCACTGCCAGGGCCACCCGTTCCTGGACGAAAAATGCCCGCGAAACGCCGGATACCTGAAGCGGGCGGCGCAGCTCCGCGCGAAGGGCGCCCGCCACTACATCTACGACTACTACACGTACCAGTGGGACTTCCTCCCCGCGCCGATGTGGAAGATCGTGGCGCACGACTTCAAGGCCTGGCGCGACGACGGCGTCGAAGGCTTCCTCAGCGAAGTGTCCGCGTCGGGTTCGGCCAGCTGGGACAGCTTCTGGCCGTCGCTCCTCATGGCGGGAGAAATGATGCTCGATGCCGACGCCGATCCCGACGCGATTCTCGACGACTGGTGCCAGGCCCGCTACGGACGCGCGGCCAAGTCAATGCGCGAGTACTTCCGCGTCTGGGAGCGCGGTCTGGACGGCACGCACTGCTTTATCAAGACGCCGGACGAGTTCCCGCTCATCTTCCGCGCCGACGCCGAGGCGCCGCTGGCCCAGGCCGAGAAGGACGATCCCGAAAATGTATTTGTCAAGCGCGCAAGAAGGCAGTACGACGCCTGGAAGACGAATCTGGAGCAGCGCAGCCGCTACGTCACGCCCGGCGAGGTCGAGGTCACGGGCCTCGGCGAGGGTCGAGCCCGTCGCGACGCCGCACGGGTTGTTGTGCTTGAC
>CAYUNQ010000370.1:0-1741 GCA_964446185.1 uncultured Marinobacter sp.
TGCTTCCACTCGTGTGCTGAACCATGTAAGGCTTTTGCCTTGAATCCCGAAATTCGTTCGCTCGTTGTTGTACGGTCTGTTTATCAAGAATCGGAATTTTCTGCAGGTCGTTCAATGAGGTGATTTGATTTTCATGAATTCCATGTTCAGCAAAGAGTTTCTGGTAATAGGGAATGTGGTGCCGGCAATGTTTAACCATTTCGTGCAGGCGCTCGCTTTGGTAATCTGCTTTTTTCGCTTCAGACCACTCTCGCGATTCCCGGACCAGCTCTCTCAGTTCGTGATACATCCCCGTGTATCGTCTCCGGTAAAGTTTGTAGCCCATTGCTGATACCAGAACGTTCTGGAGCCACACGGGAGATGCAAAGTAAAGGGCTTCAGCTCTACTGGTCATTGCTAGTCACCGGTGTCTGAGGAGTTTGCAAGTTAAGCCTGTTTTTCAGAGGTTTTGCTGGGTTCCCCGCGAAAATATCTCCGCAGGCTGATGGGCGGGTCACTACGCTACCAGCTGCAATCAACGTCTTGTCCGCAAGATCAGTCAATACGGTTGCGTTATTTCCTAGCCAGCAGTCCCTTCCGATCCGAACCTTCTGGAACGCGCCGCCTTGTTCTTGTATTGGGGTGTCGGGATCACTAAACCGGTGCTGTTTATTCCCGCTGAGGATGTGAACACCGCTTCCAAGCAGTGTGTCTTCACCTATTTCGCACATTCCAATGTTGCACTGGGGGCCGATGTAGACCCCCCTGTGGATTGTGGTATTGCGGTGGGAGAAAATAGTGAGAAAGCCGACCGAAATGTCATCCGAAGTGTCTGCGCAAGCAAGCCTGTAAAAGGCAGCCCGAATGTAGCTTCCGGTTTTCCCGGGAAACAGGCTCAGGAACTGGGAGAAAGACTGAAAAGTACTGTCACTACGCCCGCCCCAACTGAGAAGCCAGTACACGCAGAACAAGGGGAGCACCAGCACCAGAAAGAGGTTCTTGATGGTGCGTTTTATGGTTGATCGCAGAGCCATCATCGGTTCATCCTTGCGTCCAGCCAAGCCCTTTCTCTGGCGGGCCGAAACTGGGTGATGCCCAGGCCGATACGCTGGATAATCCGGGCGGCAAGCTGCCCCCAGGTCAATAGCGGTCGGCCTGCAAAGTGGTCGCCGGCGCTGGATGCGGTAACGTGCTCTGTTGGATCTTCGTATTCTGAATGCTGGGGGCCGTAGTTCTGGGCCAGGATGATCAATATTCGCGAGAAATTCTTCTCGGGGCTGTTATCCAGCGTCCGGCAGGTTTGTTCCAGCCAGGTCCGGGCTGTTTCGTGATAGCCTTCCGCTTCGGCGCCTTTGGTCAGTTCCGCAGCGTTAAACAGTAGCATCGCTTTGCGGATATCCTGCGCGACCCAGGTGTCATTGGCAAACTCCAGTTGACCGGGCTCCTGCAGGAAAGGGCGCTCGTTTGCCTTTATCCAGCCGGCGTACTTCAGGAAGCCTTCGTAAGTGTAAAGGTAGCTCTCATCGATCTGCTGATACTGCCGTTTGAGCCAGAGGAATCGGGCAATAGCAGATAGGAGGATCAGGTAGGACCAGCCGATCTCCACATCCAGTAGGTTGCGAGCCGTGATGTCATCGCCCGGATGGATTGTGTCCCGTATGACTTGCCCAGCCTTTTCCAGCCAGCCGTTGTCGGGTTCCAGAATGGCCGCATCCACCAGCGCTGTCAGGTAATTACCGGTGCCGCGGGTAAATGGGTAACG
>CAYUNQ010000371.1:0-1735 GCA_964446185.1 uncultured Marinobacter sp.
CCAGCGCGGTGCCCAGCTCGCTCAGGTGGCGGGCAGCTGTTGCTTCCAGCTGCTCCATTCGTTCGCTTGTGACTCGGGCGCGCTCGGTTTCCTGGTCACGGAGCTTATCGAGTTGCGCGCTGATGGTGCTGACAAGTCCTGCGAGCCCGGCCTGTTGCTGTTCGATCAAGCTGGTGCTGCTGGTCTGGAAGTGGCTCTGGTATTGAGCCAGCGTCTCCTGGTTCTGGGTCTGCTGCGCGCTCAGATTCTGCTGCCAGCGCTCCCCAGCCTCAACAGTGGTTTTCTGGAAAGCGGAGGTCAGCTCCGCTAACTGCTGGCGGGCATCCTTGGCCCAGCTTTGCTGAAGGCTGTGAGCATCGCTCTGAAGCTGCTCCATGGCATGGATCACAATGGGTTCAACCCGTTCAGAAGCCTGCTTTGCAGTGTCATCCAGTGCCGATTTCAGGGATTGGGCTACGGAATCGGCCAAGGTCTGGTAGTGGCTGCCGACTGTGCTGTGGAATTCCTGCTGGTTCTGGGTGAGGGATTTTTCCAGTTGCTCACCGAGCTGCTCCATGCGCGCAGTCATGCGTTCCATGGCGGTAGCCATTTCAGGCAAGGCTTTGGCTTGGCTTTCCAGTGCCTGGAAGGCCTGTTGGCGCTGATGGTCGGCGGACAGGTGATGCAGCTTTTTCCGAAGGGCGGTATCCAGTGTGCGGGATGCCTGCAGGCGATCGCGGCGGCTCAGGGTGGAAGCGAGCCCCAGCATGGCAGAGGCCGCTACACCGGCAATGGAGGTGCCGAAGGCGAGACTCAAACCGGCAATCGGTGCGGCCAGGGCGCTGCGAATGGCGCTCAGTTCGGTGCTGTTATCCAGGGCCGAGGCAGCGCCGCCCAGGGTCACGATCATGCCGGCAAAGGTGCCCAGCAGGCCCAGCATCACCAGCAAGCCGGTCAGGTAGGGGGGCAGTTGCGGGCCGGGCAGGCCTGCGGCATGGCCTTCTATGCGTCGTTGCGCCGGAAACTGCAGGGGCTGGGGCAGGGCGTTCAGCCAGCCGGATACCTGTTCGTGGCTTTCGGGTAACTGGCCCACTTTGTCGGCCAGTTGCCGGGTCTGCCGCCGGAAGTTCACCAGTTCGCCGTAGCCCAGGCAGTACACCACACCAATCAGGCCGGTAAACGCTAATGCCAGCAGGTCGGAATCAATAAAACCCGCGCCAATCCAGGTCACCACGGCGAGGCCAATGGCGAAGGCCAGGGTAAAGAAAAGTTTACTCATGGGGTGTTGTTAACCTCGTTGTGGCAGGCCTCGAGCAAACCCAGTGCCGGCTCCAGCCGAACGTCCAGTTCAGCGAGTAACAATGCCTGCGCGTCCGCGCAGTAACGGTGGAACCAGTTGTCTTCGGGTGCCTGGCCTGATGCTTGATGTTGTTCGGAGGGTGTCTGTAACTGTTGAAACCGCTGCTCCAGCACCTGTGACAGGCTGGAAAAACTCTGGCTGGTGTAGCTTGCCATGGTGTGGTCGAACACGGCGTCCAGTTCGGCCAGCCGGGCCAGGTTCTGGCCCTGGTCTTTCATGGATTTTCGGACCTTATCCCGCAGCTGGCGGCTGTTGGCGGCCACTTTGCGTTGCAGCGCCAGCCAGGCATTCAACGCGGGCTCCAGTTCCGGCTCGTCGTCAAACTCCAGTTCGTCGGCCCAGCCTTGAATACGTCGGATCAGTGCCCGGCGGGTGGTGGCCAGCTCGTCCGTCAGT
>CAYUNQ010000372.1:0-1729 GCA_964446185.1 uncultured Marinobacter sp.
AATCAATCCGATCCATCAGAAAGGTTAGAAGTAGTAGGTAACATCTATATCAAAGGTGAAAATAAAGGCATAATTGTTGATGAAGGTGGAAGTAAAAGAGTAGGATTTATGAAATATTCAGGCAGAGAAGCCGCCGGTTCCTGAAGGACCACATCAACAACCGTATGCAGCTTCTCCAGCTGTGACCGTAACATGGCAATAGGCCGGCTGCCCGAGAGGGTCAGGGCGATATCCAGATGGTCTTCTGCGGCCTCCATAGACATGCGCGAAATCTGAAAACCCCGAACCCGCACCACCTGGCACAGGCGCTCCAGTGCAGCCGCTTCCTGATTCATGCGGCAGTTTAACGTGTAGCTAGGCATAGCCGTCTGGGATTGCGGGTTCATGCTACGTTCTCCTTGTTTGCAGTGCTGGTGCGCTTGGTTTCGTCGATCATGTCACGGTTGCTGCCGCCGGGTTTAACAATCGGCCATACGTTTTCTTCACGGCTGATGGCCACGTGCAGCAGCATCGGGCCGTCGTAGGCCAGAATGGTTTCTATGCCCCGGCGAATCTGGTCGGTGCGGTCTATGTGCAGGGCCGGGATGTCGAAGGCGCGGGCCATGGCTACAAAGTCCGGGTTGTCGTCCAGGTTTATGTGGCTTTCCCGGTTGTTGTAGAACAGCTCCTGCTGCTGGCGCACCATGCCCAGGCACTGGTTATCCAGAATGATCAGCTTCAGCGGCAGCTTGTAACGGCGGATGGTGGCCAGTTCCTGGGCGTTCATCATGAACGAACCGTCGCCGGTTACGTTGATGACGGTGCTGTTGCGGTCAGCAAACTGCGCGCCGATGGCCGCCGGCAAGCCGAAGCCCATGGTGCCCAGGCCGCCGCTGGTGAGGTGGCGGCGGGGGTGGTCAAACTCGTAATGCTGGGCAACCCACATCTGGTGCTGGCCTACGTCGCAGGCGATCACCGTGTCGTCCGGAGCGATGCGCGACAGCTGTCGGATGAAGGCCGGGCCGGTGATGGGGGCCATGGGCTCCTCGTTGTCGGCAGCTTTGAAGCCACCGGTGGTGTGCCAGGTCTGGCATTGCTTCTGCCAGTCGGCGATGGCGAGCGGTTCCTTTTTCAAAGCGCTGGTGAACCCGGCCAGAATAGCGTTCAGATCACCACGCAGGGCCAGGTCTGCCTCGCGCAGTTTGTTGATTTCGGCGGCATCGGCGTCGATGTGGATCATTTTGGCGTTGGGGGCGAAGCCGTCCAGTTTGCCGGTGGCCCGGTCGTCCAGGCGGGCGCCGATAACGAACAACAGGTCGCATTCGTCGACCGCCTTGTTGGCAGCCCGGGAGCCGTGCATGCCCAGCATGCCCAGGTTATGGGGATTGTGCTTGCCGGCATTGCCGATGCCCTTGAGGGTTACCACACCCGGCAGGCCGGAGGTTTCCGCGAAGGCCCGGAAGCTGTCTTCGGCCCGGGCCAGGGAAACGCCGCCGCCGCTGTACAGCAGGGGGCGTTTGGCCGAGTGCAACATGGCCAGGGCTCGGGTGATGTCCGGGCAGCGGATTGCGGGTGCCGGTTTGGTGGCGGGTGCGGCGGTGGCCACTTCCGTCAGCAGGACGTCTTTGGGGATATCAATCCAGACCGGCCCCGGGCGGCCGTTTTGGGCCAGCTGGATAGCTTCTTCCATGATCGCCGGCAGTGCTTCGGCATCGTCCACCAGGTAGCTGTGCTTAACGATGCCCAGGGT
>CAYUNQ010000373.1:0-1721 GCA_964446185.1 uncultured Marinobacter sp.
CCGTGGTCCATCACCTGCAGCAGCAGGTTGAACACTTCCGGGTGCGCCTTTTCGATTTCATCCAGCAGCAGCACACAGTGCGGGTGCTTGTTTACCGCTTCGGTCAGCAGGCCACCCTGATCGTAACCGACATAGCCCGGAGGCGCGCCGATCAGCCGTGACACCGTGTGCCGCTCCATGTACTCAGACATATCGAAACGAACCAGCTCGATGCCCAGAACCTTGGCCAGCTGCTTGGTCACTTCCGTCTTACCAACACCGGTCGGCCCGGCAAACAGGAAGGCACCTTCCGGCTTCTCCGGTGCTTTCAGGCCGGCGCGGGCCAGCTTGATGGCCGTAGCCAGGGATTCGATGGCCGGATCCTGCCCGAACACCACCATTTTCAGGTCCCGCTCCAGGTTACGCAGCAGGTCTTTGTCGCTGGTGGAAACGTTCTTCGGCGGAATGCGCGCAATGTTCGCCACCACGTCTTCGATATCCGAAACTTCGATGGTCTTCTTGCGCTTGTCTTCCGGTTGCAGCCGCTGCCGGGCACCGGCTTCATCAATCACATCAATGGCCTTGTCCGGCAGGTGGCGATCGGTGATGTACCTGTCTGCCAGCTCTGCAGCTACCCGCAGGGCCTGGTCGGTGTAGGTCAGGTCGTGGTGTTTCTCGAAATTCGGTTTCAGGCCTTTGAGAATCTGGTAGGTATCTTCAACACTCGGCTCGTTCACATCGATTTTCTGGAAGCGACGGGCCAGGGCGCTGTCTTTCTCGAAGATTCCCCGGAATTCCTGGAACGTTGTCGAACCAATGCAGCGCAGTTCGCCGGAACTGAGCATCGGCTTGAGCAGGTTCGAGGCATCCATCACACCGCCGGATGCCGAACCGGCACCGATGATGGTGTGGATCTCGTCGATAAACAGGATGGCATGATCCTGTTTTTTCAGGTCGCTCAGCAGGCCTTTCAGGCGCTTTTCGAAATCACCGCGGTACTTGGTACCGGCCAGCAACGCGCCCATATCGAGGGAATACACCACCGCATCGGAGATGATATCCGGCACCTGGCCGTCAACAATGCGCTTGGCCAGGCCCTCGGCGATGGCGGTTTTACCGACACCGGCCTCGCCCACCAGCAAGGGGTTGTTCTTGCGACGGCGCACCAGGATCTGCACCACCCGCTCCACTTCGTGCTCGCGGCCGATCAACGGGTCGATCCGGCCCTGCCGTGCCTGTTCATTCAGGTTGGTTGCGTAGCTGTCCAGCGGGCTGGACTGGCTGCCTTCTTCTCCGGCTTCTTCGTGGGCGGAATGATCCATCCCGTCCTGGTCTTCTGCACCCTGTACCCGGGAAATGCCGTGGGAGACAAAGTTGACCACATCGATCCGGGCAATGTTCTGCTTCTTCAGCACGTACACCGCCTGGCTTTCCTGCTCACTGAAAATCGCCACCAGTACGTTGGCGCCGGTGACTTCTTTCTTGCCGGAAGACTGCACATGGAATACCGCCCGCTGCAGCACACGCTGGAAGCCCAGTGTCGGCTGGGTTTCCCGTTCGCTGTCGGTGCTCGGTATCAGAGGTGTGGTTGAATCCACGAATTCGACCAGCTCTTCCTCGAGCCGCTGGAGGTCTGCACCACAGGCTTTGAGAACGCCCACCGCCGATTCGTTGTCGAGAAGGGCCAACAACAAATGCTCCACGGTCATAAACTCATGACGCTTGTCCCGGGCATTTTTGAA
>CAYUNQ010000374.1:0-1719 GCA_964446185.1 uncultured Marinobacter sp.
CCGAGAAGGAATTCCCGGAAGGCATCGCCGCCCACGGTACCGATGCCCTGCGCTTCACCCTGGCGGCCATGGCCACCACCGGCCGTGACATCAACTGGGACATGAAGCGCCTGGAAGGCTACCGCAACTTCTGCAACAAGCTGTGGAACGCCGCCCGCTATGTGCTGATGAACACCGAAGGCGAAGACTGCGGCGTGAACGACGAGCCGGTGGAGCTGTCCCTGGCCGACCGCTGGATCATCAGCGAACTGCAGCACTGCGAGCAGGAAGTCATCCGCCACCTGGACCAGTACCGCTTTGACCTGGCCGCCTACGCCCTGTACGAGTTCATCTGGAACGAATACTGCGACTGGTACCTGGAACTGTCCAAGCCGGCCCTGAACGACGAAAACGCCAGTGCCGAGGCCAAGCGCGGCACCCGCCGTACCTTGGTTCGCGTGCTGGAAGCGGTCCTGCGCCTGGCACACCCGATGATGCCGTTCATCACCGAAGAAATCTGGCAGCGCATTGCCCCGCTCGCCGGCAAACAGGGCGACAGCATTATGCTGCAGCCCTACCCGCAGCCGGATGCCAGCAAGCAGGATGCAGAAGTCGCTGCCGATATCGAATGGCTCAAGGGCGTGATTCTGGCCGTGCGCAACATCCGTGGCGAAATGAACATCTCTCCGGGCAAACAGGTTCCGGTATTGCTCAAAGGCGGCAATGCTGATGATGAGCGCCGCCTCAACGCCAACCGCCAGTTCCTGATATCCCTGGCCAAGCTGGAGAAACTGGAATGGTTCGAGGGCGACAAGGCCCCCATGAGCGCCACCCAGCTGGTGGGTGAAATGGAAGTACTGGTACCCATGGCCGGCCTGATCGACAAAGATGCCGAACTCAAGCGCCTGGACAAGGAACTGGAGCGCCTGAACAAGGAAATCGGCCGCCTGGAAGGCAAGCTGAACAACGAGAAGTTTACTGCCAAGGCCCCGGCGGAAGTGGTCGAGAAAGAGCAGGAGAAGCTGAAGGATGCGCAAGGCAGCCTGCAGCGGCTCAGCGCACAACGGGCTGAAATCGAGGCCATGTAAGGCCATGATCGCCATCCTCGGCGCCGGCTCCCTGGGCCGGCTCTGGGCCGCAACGCTACCTGCCGGGCAGGTAGCGTTTGTGCCTCGCCCGGGCCAACACCCGGAACCTGTCCACTACCGCTTTCAGCCCATCGAAGGCGAACCATTCAGCGTCACCGTTCCCTGGCTTCAACCCGGCCAGTCACCAGGCCTGTTACTGGTGACTACCAAAGCCGGCGACACTCTAGAAGCCCTCAGATCAGCCCTGCCCTCAACGCCATCATCAACACCCATCGTGTTGTTCCAGAATGGACTCGGGAGCCAGCAACAGGTTGCCGAAACCTGGCCTGAAAGGCCTGTGCTCGCGGCCTCCACCACCGAAGGTGCCAACCGGCCGCAGCCAGGCCTGACGGTTCACGCCGGTCGCGGTACTACCTGGCTAGGAGCACTTAACCCTGCCGGGCAAGCCCATGTGGAACCGGTGGCGCAGCAGCTTGCCACCAGCGGCCTGGCAGTCCAGACGGAACAGGATATTCTCGGCCGGCTCTGGCAGAAACTGGTTATCAATGCCGGCATCAACCCCTTTACCGCCCTGCTCGACTCCCCAAACGGTGAGATTCTGGGCCAGCCGTTCTATCTGAAATGGATTGATCTTTTGTGCCAGGAAATCAGC
>CAYUNQ010000375.1:0-1713 GCA_964446185.1 uncultured Marinobacter sp.
TCTTCATGTTCGGCGCCAATGCCGGTGCCGACCCGGATCTGAACCGCTCCGGGCTCACCGACCTGAACCAGTTCGCCAGCCCGGACGGCATGGCCTTCGATAGCCGGGGCGTGCTCTGGATCCAGACCGACAACGGTGAAAAGACCCTGACCGACTACACCAACGACCAGATGCTGGCGGTGATTCCGGCCAACCTGGTGGATCAGCAGGGACGAGAGGCGCCGCTCAATGTGCAGACCCAGGGGGAACTGCGGCGCTTCTTCGTCGGCCCCAATGGCTGTGAAGTTACCGGCCTCGCCTTCACCCCGGACAACCGCACGATGTTCGTCAACATCCAGCACCCCGCCAACTGGCCCCACAGCGAAGACGCCCCGCGGGCGGCGCCGGCGGGCACGAAGGTACGCCCGCGTGCCGCCACCGTGGTGATCCAGCGTATCGATGGTGGGGAACTGGCGGTCTGAGCCCCGCAACGCTCCGCTGCGTGCCCTGGCAGGAGGCCACGGCACGCAGCGGAGCGTTTTTATCGCTTCCGTCCCGATCCGCAAAAGGAGTTGGCCGCGCGGCTGTCAAAGGGTCGGACGCGGTTCGCCGCCTTTCGACAGGGGGAAAGGGCATGACCATCAACGTGGGCATCAACGGCTTCGGCCGCATCGGCCGGCTGGCGCCTGTTTCTCCGAAGACCAGATGATGCGCACTGCCTACCTCGATGATCATCCATCTACCTTTCGTCCAAGCCTTGCCGATTTTCTTTCCCTTTATCAGGGAGCGAAACTCTGCTTCACTACGATTGTACCAGGCAAACTTATGCGGGCTGTTGCCCAGAGAGCCATCTTCGATTACTTTGCCGCATAGATGCTCATTCATCTGCCGGGTCAGAACCACTGCTTCGGGTAGTTCAAACATCTCGTCTCCTTGTTCTGCCTTTGTGCCCCAAAGCCACGGACTGTGCACCGTCCGCACTCGGGGCTGGTTTGTTTAAGCTTTGATTATCGGAATCCAGATCTCAAAGATCGAATCCGTACTTTCCGGATTGAAACGCTGGTCATAGATCTCCAGCGAGTCCGCTTCTGCCATCTGATAGCCGTTTTCCGCAAGCCAGACGCCGAAGATATACTCATAAGTCTGATGCATTTTCTCCAGGCTACCGTGATGCTCAAACACGGCGTATTCGGCTGCCGGAGTCTTGTTGGCAATCATGCCTTCAGGCACTTTGGCTTCATCTGAAACCTTCATCCCGGCAATGAAGGTGTATTCTTCAGCGGAGGGATCGGATTTGTCAAATACGCAGACCTGATAGGCTTTGGTGGGATCAATCACGTCCTGGATTTCACCGTGCCGTTGGGTAAAATCTGCCCAGAGTTTGTGCAGAGTGCCGCTGGGTGAGGCTTTGGTATGAACGCCCACCACCCGGAAGGCATCCATTTTCTTGATTTGTGGGGATAGCATTTTTGCTCCTTTCTTCAGGTGTTGATAGCTTTTGTCCAGGCTGAGCGCCGGGAACAGCATTACTTGGTCTAGCAGCTTTCGAAATCTACCCGGGCTGATTCCGCAAATACCGCTAAATGAACGGGTGAAGGCTTCCTGCGAGTCAAATTGATAGTCTCCGGCAATCTGACGGATACTCCTTGAGCTATACTGCAATTCATGGGATGCTTCGCATATCCTGCGCCGGCGCAGATAGTCGTTCACGCAGTAACCGGTTAAAATCCTGAA
>CAYUNQ010000376.1:0-1707 GCA_964446185.1 uncultured Marinobacter sp.
ACAAATAAACACTATATCTTCTTTATATTTTTCTACTTTATTTAATATATCTAAATAATTTCTCCCTGTAGATATACTAAATAATATATCTCTCTCCTTAAGTTCATTCAATATATCTCCAAAGTCTTCTGGTAATTCATGATTATTATCTAATAAAGTACCATCCATATCTGTAGCTATAAACTTTATCATATCAATCTCCCTTTACTATATTTTTTATTTAAATTTATTATACATAATAAATACTTAATCTAAAAGATATAAATTTAATATGTCCTTACTGATTTAATATATTGTATCTATCATAGTAAAGTTATACAATAAATATGTTATTATTAATGAAAGAGGCTAACCTATGGATGATAAATTTTATGAAAAATTATTAAATATAACTACTACTGGAGAAAAACTTTGGGATGAATCTATTAATCATTATCATCCTTATCAAGCTACATCTTACATAGCTCTTGATATATTATTTAAAACTTATACTATGTCTAGTAATGATTATGTTGTTGATTTTGGTTGTGGAAAAGGTAGATTGATTTTTTACTTAAATAGTTTTTTTAAATGTAATGTTGTTGGTATAGAAATGGATGAGGGCTACTATAAGGATTGCCTTTTAAATAAACAAACTTACCTAGAAAAACATAAAAGAAATAGCAATCAAATAGATTTTAAGTGTTTAGTAGCTCAAGATTATAAAATTAAAGAACAAGAAAATAAATTTTATTTCTTCAACCCTTTTTCTATTAGTATTTTTAGAAAAGTTATAAACAATATACTTGATTCCTATGATTTATTTCCTAGAACAATAGATTTAATACTTTACTATCCTTCTGATGATTATATATATTTTTTAGAAAATAGTACAGGATTTATACTTGTTGAAGATATTAAGCTTCATGGATTATATGAGAAGGATTCAAGTGAAAGATTTTTAGTTTATAGATTATATGCTTAAATTTATTTTAAAGGGGAGTTTATATGTATACAATTAAACATTTTAAGGATTTAACTGTTGGTGAATTTTACGAAATTGCAAAAGCTAGATATGAAGTATTTGCTTGTGAGCAACAAATAACTTGTGAAAATGACTTTGATGATGTAGATAAAAACTGCTATCATATCTTTAGACAAGAAAACGGATTAATAACTGCTTATGCACGAATAATACCTAAGGACTTTAGTCCATATAATGATACTGCTATAGGTCGTGTTCTAGTTGTAGAAAATTCTAGAAGACGTGGTATAGCTAAAGATTTAATGAATAAAACTATAGACTTTATAAATAATGAACTTAATGAAAAACATATAACATTATCAGCTCAAGAATATGTAAAAAAACTTTATTTAGACTGTGGATTTAAGGAAATTTCTGATGTTTATGATGATGCAGGAATTCCTCATATAAAAATGAGATATTAATTTAAAACAGGGTATACACTACCCTATTTTATTATGCTACAATTTCCACCACACTCAAAGCACATAAAGTCTGGTTTTTCATTTTCTGTTATTTGAACTGAAATAGAATTACACTTCTCACACTTTAGCTTGAATATATTTCCTTTATTTATTAACGGTTCTACTAAACTATGATTATTATTTTCCATATCTTATTACACCCCTTTATATTTTATGTCTATAATATAACATATTTTATTATTCATTTCCAATATTAACCATAATAATAAAACCTTTCAT
>CAYUNQ010000377.1:0-1694 GCA_964446185.1 uncultured Marinobacter sp.
CGCCGTGGTCTCCACCATCAACGGCGACGCCAACGTGCCCTTCTACCGTGAACTGGGCAACCAGGGCATTTCCGCCACCGACATTCCCGTGGTTGCGTTCTCCGTGGGTGAACAGGAACTCTCCGGCATCGACACCGCTCCGCTGGTTGGCCACCTGGCTGCCTGGAACTACTTCATGAGTGTGGATAACGATGCCAACTATGACTTCATCGACGCCTGGGTTGCCTACAAGGGCGACGATGCCGCCGTCACCAACGACCCGATGGAAGCCCATTACATCGGTTTCAATATGTACGTTGAAGCGGTGAAGAAAGCCGGCACCACCGCCGTGGATGAAGTGAAAGACGCCATCATCGGTGTGAGCGTACCGAACCTCACCGGCGGTTACGCCACCATGATGCCGAACCACCACATCACCAAGCCGGTGCTGATTGGCGAGATCCAGGACAACGGCCAGTTCTCCGTGGTCTGGGAAACCCCGTCCACCGTTGCCGGGGATGCCTGGTCTGACTTCCTGCCGGGCTCCAAGGATCTGATCAGCGACTGGCGCGCGCCTCTGCGTTGCGGCAACTTCAACGTAGTCACCGGCAAGTGCGGTGGTGGCTCGGCTGACGTCGCCTCCAACTAAGCTCCAACCGGGCACAGCCGGGCAGGCCTGAGCCTGCCCGGCACCGCTCCCGAATTCCCAAGCCAACAGGAATGAATCATGAGCATTCACCGATTGCTCGCCAGGATGGTATTGGCTGTCTGTCTGGCCCTAGGGGCCACACTGGCGAATGCCCAGGCGCAGACCGATGCGCCCGAAGCGCTGCTGAAACGGCTCGTAGAAGCCGGGCAAGCTGAAAAAACCGACTTACTCAAAGCCCTCTCCGAAACCGGCGACGAACGCGCCCGGGGCTGGCTGGAAGCCGTTCGCGACGGCAAACTCGCGATGATTGAAGACACCGGTGCCCTGGTGATTGTGGTTAACAACCGGGGCCGTAACTGGCAGATTGCCGACGCCCTGACCGGCGAAGACCTGGGTGAAATGTCGCGCCGGGATCTGCAAAGCCTGCGGGTGAACAACGCCCTGCGGGCCGACATCGAGGGCATCCTCTCGGTTATCGACCTGACCATGGCCGACCCAGGCCAACGCCTTGATGCCGCGCGCAATCTGCTGGGCGACGTGAATGAAGCGCTGGCCACCCAGCTGCAGGCCCGTTTGCAGGTGGAAGACAACGGCCAGGTGCGTGACATGCTCACCAATGCCCTGGCCATTTACCAGGTGGAGCAGGGCGATGTTGAGGCGGTGGCCACTTTGTCTGGCAGCCTGAACCCGACTGTGCGTGCCGCCCTGAATAATGCCGTTAACAGCGATGACCCTGCGCTGGCGGCTGCGGCCGAGAAAGCCCTGGCCAGCATTGAGCAGAAACTGAAACTCAACCGCGCTGCCGAAACCCTGTATTTTGGCCTGTCCCTCGGCTCGGTACTGGTACTGGCCGCCATTGGCCTCGCCATCACCTTTGGTGTGATGGGCGTGATCAACATGGCCCATGGCGAGCTGATCATGCTCGGTGCCTACACCACCTGGGGCATGCAGCAACTGTTTCCCGGCCAACCGGGGCTGGCGCTGATTCTGTCCATTCCCGCCGGCTTCATGGTGGCCGCGCTGGCGGGCATCATCATCGAGCGCAGCGTGATCCAGCACCTCAAAG
>CAYUNQ010000378.1:0-1687 GCA_964446185.1 uncultured Marinobacter sp.
GTAACCGCGCTGGCAGCCCTGGCCAAAGACGGTGAAATCAAGCAGGAGCAGGTTCTCGAAGCTATGCGCAAGTACGGAATCGATCGCAACAAACCGAACCCGGTGCTGAGCTAAGGAGTCCGCCATGAGTGAACAGGAAATCAAGGTTCCGGACCTCGGCGGTGCAGATGAAGTCGAGATCATCGAAATCATCGTCAGCGAAGGGGATGCGGTTCAGGAAGAAGATCCGATTCTGACGGTAGAGTCAGATAAAGCCACTGTTGAACTGCCGGCCCCTGCTGCCGGCAAGATCACCAAAATCACCGTAAAGGTGGGTGACAAGGTAAAAGAAGGCGATGTTATCGGCATGCTGGCGGCCAGCAGCGATGCTGGCGGCTCGGATGTCGCCGGCCAAAAGCAGCCTGACGAAAAGGCCGAAGAGAAAGCTGAAGCCAAATCGGAAGACAGCAAGCCGGCACCGAAGAAGAAGCCTGGTGGTTCCCGCACCGAACTGGTGAAGGTACCCTCGCTGGATGGCTTTGATGATGTGCCGGTGATCGAAATCAACGTGGCCGAGGGTGACACCGTTGGTGCGGATGATCCTCTGGTGACCGTGGAATCCGACAAGGCCACCATGGAGATTCCGTCTCCGTTTGCTGGCAAGATCGGCAAGATCCTGGTCAAGGAAGGCGACAAGCTGTCAGAAGGTGTCGACCTGCTGGAAATGACCATCGAAGACGATGGTGATGACGGGCTAGAGGCAGAGGACACTGGTGAAAGCGAAAAAGCTGAGAGCCCGGCCAGCAAGCCGGAGCAGAAAGCCGGCAAGCCGGAAGCAGCTCCGCAGCCTCAGGGTGCTACCTACGAACTGCCGACGCCAGGTGCCAAGGTGCATGCCGGCCCGGCCGTGCGCAAACTGGCCCGGGAATTGGGTGCTGACCTCACCCGCGTGAAAGGTTCCGGCCCGAAAGGCCGCATCATCAAGGATGATGTGCACGCCTATGTGAAGAGCCAGCTGCAGCAGGCCCAGCAGGGTACGGGTGTGGCAACAGGTTCCGGCATTCCGGGTGTGAAACTGCCAGACTTCAGCCAGTTTGGTGAGATCGAGCGGGAAGGCATGTCCCGCATGATGGCGGCCACCGCCACCAACATGCAGCGCAGCTGGCTGAACGTGCCGCACGTAACCCAGTTCGACGATGCCGACATCACCGAGATGGAAGCCTTCCGCAAGGCCCAGAAAGCGGCCGGCGAAAAGCGGGGCGTGAAGATGACGCCGCTGCCGTTCCTGCTCAAGGCTTGCGCCGCCGCGCTGGCGGAACTGCCGCAGTTCAACGTGTCGCTCGACATGGAGCGCAAAGAAGTGGTGCGCAAGAAGTACATCCACATCGGCATTGCCGTGGATACGCCCCATGGCCTGATGGTTCCGGTGATCCGGAATGTTGACCAGAAAGGCCTGTGGGAGCTGGCGGCGGAAAGCGCCGAGCTGGCCCAGAAGGCGAGAGACAAGCAGCTGAAGCCGGCAGAAATGCAGGGCGCCTGCTTTACCATCACCAGTCTGGGCGGCATTGGCGGCACCGCGTTCACACCCATTGTGAACACGCCGGAAGTGGCGATTCTGGGTGTTTCTAAAGCGTCCATGAAACCGGTGTGGGACGGCAAGGAGTTCCAGCCGCGGCTGATGCTGCCGCTGTCGCTGTCCTATGACCAC
>CAYUNQ010000379.1:0-1676 GCA_964446185.1 uncultured Marinobacter sp.
TCCCGGAAAGGCTTACCCCACACTCCGCAGCAGACTCCCAAGTCTGAAACAAACAGAATTCAAACCTCAAAAAGTCAACGAAGGAGACAACCCATGGCCCTGATTTCGCTGCGGCAACTTCTGGACCACGCCGCCGAGCATGGTTACGGTGTGCCAGCCTTTAACGTAAACAACCTCGAACAAATGCGCGCCATCATGGAAGCCGCCGACAAAACCGACTCCCCGGTGATTGTCCAGGCCTCCGCCGGTGCCCGCAAATACGCCGGTGCCCCCTTCCTGCGCCACCTGATCCTGGCCGCCATCGAAGAATGGCCGCACATCCCGGTGGTCATGCACCAGGACCACGGCACTAGCCCGGCCGTGTGCCAGCGCTCCATCCAGCTGGGCTTCAGCTCGGTGATGATGGACGGCTCCCTGGGTGAAGACGGCAAAACCCCGACCAGCTACGAATACAACGTCGACGTTACTCGCCGTACCGTTGAAATGGCCCACGCCTGTGGTGTGTCCGTAGAAGGTGAACTGGGCTGCCTGGGCTCCCTCGAAACCGGCCAGGCCGGTGAAGAAGACGGCATCGGCGCCGAAGGCACCCTGGACCACGACCAGATGCTGACCGACCCGGAAGAAGCTGCAGACTTCGTCAAGAAGACTCACGTAGATGCCCTGGCCATCGCCATCGGCACCAGCCACGGCGCCTACAAGTTCACCCGTCCGCCGACCGGTGACATCCTGGCCATCGACCAGATCAAAGCCATCCACGCCCGCATTCCGGATACCCACCTGGTCATGCACGGCTCAAGCTCCGTACCCCAGGAATGGCTGAAGGTGATCAACGAATTCGGTGGTGAGATCCCGGAAACCTACGGTGTACCGGTTGAAGAAATCGTGGAAGGCATCAAGCACGGTGTGCGCAAGGTCAACATCGACACTGATCTGCGCCTGGCCTCTACCGGCGCCGTTCGTCGCTTTATGGCCCAGAACCCGGCCGAATTTGACCCGCGCAAATTCCTCAAGGCCACCATGGTTGCCATGACCGATATCTGCATAGCGCGCTACGAAGCGTTCGGCTGTGCCGGCCAGGCCAGCAAGATCAAGCCTCTGAACCTCGAGCAGATGTTCGAGCGTTACGCCGCTGGCGAGCTGGACCCGAAGGTTAAATAAGGCTTTCCGCCTCGTTTACCTGAAAGCCCTGACCCTGGTGGTCGGGGCTTTTTTGTTTTAGCCCTCTTTGGGCAAAGTCTGCAATCAACTTAGCCACTTTTTCCGGGTGGCTGAGAATCACCCAGTGCCCGGCATCAATGTTATGGCGGGTCAGGTCCGGCACCCACTTGCCCAGATCGTCAAACAACTGCTCGCCCACATAGGCATCCTGGAGCGGAACCAGGAGTTGCACCGGACAGCAGGCATACCGTGGTTCCGGAAACAGCAGTTTGCTGCGGAAGTTTGCCCGGTACAGGTTGACCCCGAATTGTCCGTCTTGTTTCTGGAAAGGGTTGGGCACCTCCAGCGGAACCCCCTGTTTGCGAAGATAATCCGGCCACACGGAATCCAGCCCGAAGCGCCAGGCTGCCGGCGCCAGGAGGGGCAGGTGGAACATACCGATGTACCAGGAGCTTGCCAGCTGGCGAAATGCTTTCACCTTGTCTGTGAGTGATCGGCTGGTCAGCTTGCTGCGCGCC
>CAYUNQ010000380.1:0-1664 GCA_964446185.1 uncultured Marinobacter sp.
CCTGTGCCTGCCGCCCGTCCTGGTGGCCATTCTGGCCGCGCCGCTGCTCGGGGAAAAACCGAACCTGCTGACGGTCATCGCAGCACTCGCCGCCATTGCCGGCACCGGCATGCTGGTGGTCAGCGATATGGATACCGCCGGTTCACTGCGCCTTGCAGGTATTCTGATGGCGTTGCTGGCTGCCGCCGTCTATACCGGCTTCACACTGACCAGCCGCTACAACTCTGCCGGCACACCGGTATTCACAACCGCCTTTATCTGCTTTGCCACGGCAGCGTTACTACTGTTGCCGGTGGTTGCTTTCAGTGGAGGTTTTGAAGGGCTGGACACTCTGGGGCTGAAGCACTGGCTGATGATTGTCTACATCGGCGTGGTGCCCACCTGCATCGGCTATGTGAGCTTTTTTAGCGGTATGAAAACCACACCAGCAACCTTGTCCAGCATTATCGTAACGCTGGAGCCGCTCTTTGTGGCGCTGCTGGCCTGGGTGATTCTGGGGGAAGTGTTGGGGCCGGTCGGTATTGCCGGAGCACTGATTCTGACCATAGCGGTGATCGTGGCCTCCCGCTATGGCAAATCCCCGGATACCAGTGCCGAGCACTGATACCGGGGCTACCGCTGGTTAACCACCGCAGAGATCAGCTGTCTTTGCGCTGTTTCTCCAGCATGTTGGGCTGCAGGATCTCAATCCAGTAGCCGTCCGGGTCTTTGATAAAGGCCAGGCCTTTCATCTTGCCGTCGTCCGGCTTTTTCACAAACTCCACACCCAGCTGCTCGAAGCGTTCGCTTGCGGCGTAGACGTCCGGCACGGCGATACCGATGTGGCCAAAGCCCTGGGGCTGGTCGTTGCCGTTGTGGTAGGCAAAATCCGGGTCGTCTTCGGTGCCCCAGTTGTGGGTGAGTTCCAGCATGGCTTCCCGGCCGAAGGTGTAGGTCGTGCGGTGAGCGTCATCCATCGGCACAGACTGGGCCTGCTTGTCATCCAGATAGGCCAGGAAGTACAGGGTGAACTTCATTTCCGGGAAGTCCAGTTTACGCACCAGCCTCATGCCCATCACTCGGGTGTAGAAGTCCAGGGAGCGCTCGGGGTCTTTAATGCGCATCATGGTCTGATTGAACACATAACCTTCGGTTTCCGGTACCGGAGCATCGTAAAGACCGGGCGCCTGCTCGAAATGCTTGGGCATCGTGGTTTTCCCTTTGGTTTAGAGGGTGATTTTAAGGATTCAATCCCTATTACTGCGTGCAGCTGGCGCCGATTTCAAGGTCATAGACCGCTCCCATGCGACCAGCCGGTTTGTGAAACAGCGCACAGATACCCACGCCCTCCCCGCCTACAGTACACCTGTACAACAAATAACCACCGCAGCCTTGGTTGTGTTGTCCCTGCGGACTCGTAAAACAACAACAAATCGTCGAATGAAACCCGGGGCCAACATGTACCGCACCAATTTTAAACTGCCACTTGCCGGCACGTTACTGTCCGCAGCCAGCTTGCTGCCTATGCCTGCAGCAGCCGACTTCCAGCCACTGAATGACGCTGCCATGTCGTCCGTTACCGGGCAGGCCGGTGTCACCATTGAGCTGGAAACCAAGCTGAACATCGACAGCCTGACCTGGACCGACGAAGGTACGCTCGGCGTGAACGGCATCCGCCTGTCCGG
>CAYUNQ010000381.1:0-1664 GCA_964446185.1 uncultured Marinobacter sp.
AGAAAGTGGGAACAATCGTTCGCCGGGCAAGCGGCATAATCGACCACCTTGAAGGCTGATGTCAAGACCTGTGACCAAAATTAAACCAGCGGCTTGCTCTGCATCAGACCAATGTCGACACCGGAAATCTCTCTGGCGGCCACCCTCTTCCATTTACGAGCGCCAATCCGGATACTGACTCTATTATTGATACAGCCTTCTGGAGTCTTTCCATGAGCAGTGACCTTACCAGCGAACTCAAACCCCTGAACGTCGCCCTGTTAACCGTATCAGACACCCGCGGCCCGGCCGAAGACACCTCCGGCCAGTACCTGGAGGACCAGATTATCGAAGCCGGCCACCGGCTGCTGGCCCGCCGTATCCTGCCGGACGACGTCTACCTGATCCGTGCGCTGATGTCCCTGTGGATTGCCGATCCGGAAGTTCATTCAATCATTATCACGGGCGGCACCGGCTTTATGGAACGGGACAGCACCCCGGAAGCCGTTGGTGCGCTGCTCGACAAGGAGATTGTCGGCTTCGGCGAAGAGTTCCGCCGCTTGTCCGCCGCCGAGATCGCCAGTTCCACCATTCAGTCCCGGGCTTTCGGAGGCATGGCCAATAACACCGTCATTTTCTGCCTGCCCGGCTCCACCGGCGCCTGCCGCACCGGGTGGGAAGGCATTCTGAAAAGCCAGCTCGACAGCCGCCATGGCCCCTGCAATTTCTCAGGGCTGACCTTGCGCAAGCCGGATCGTGCCTGCCAGCGGCTGCATGAAGTAATCGGCTCCCGGGCCGAACGATAAGGAGACGTTATGGCTGGCCAGAACCTGATCTCCCTGGACGATGCCCTGAACCACCTGCTTGACCGGGCCACTCCGGTTACCCGTGCCGAGGCCGTCAACCTGACAGAATGTCTGGGCCGGATCCTGGCGGAAAACCATTATGTACCGGCCGATGTGCCGCCAGCCGACAACAGCGCGGTGGATGGCTATGCGGTTTACCACGGTGATGTACGTGATGGCGAAGCGCTGACCGTGTCTGACCGGGTTCCCGCCGGCACCGCCCCGGCGCCGCTGCAGCCGGGCACGGCAGTGCGCATCTTCACCGGCTCGGAGATCCCCGAAGGCGCCGATGCGGTGGTGATGCAGGAGCGGGTAGAGCGTACCGGCGACAGCATCGTGATCAACGCTACGGTGGGCAGCCTGGAGGGAGCCGCGGGAATATGGGGCCTCTTTGTGGGGGCGCTGCTGGCCGGCCTGCTGACCTCGCTGGGTATCAATCTGGTGACGCGCCACAGCCGATTGAAAGAAGACACGGCCATCGGCATCGTGTTCACCGCCATGTTCGCAGTCGGCGTAGTGCTGATCAGCAATCTGCCCCGGGGCACGCACTTCGATCTCAAGTGCCTCCTCTTCGGCGAGCCGCTGGAGCGCATCTGGGCCGACCATCAGGTGGATCGCAGCGGGCCGCAATTCCTGGGCATCCAGGAACCGGCGTACATCCTGCGGGCGGGACTTAACACCCTGCGCGGGTACGTCTACGATGAATCGCCGATACCGGCGGTGACCTTGGACGTGCAAGGTGGCAGCAGCGTGACCTGTCCAGACGTCGCGCCTACCGATGGAGCGTGGACGTGCGCGCTCGACGCAACCGGCGCTAACGATGGCGACATCCTGAACGTG
>CAYUNQ010000382.1:0-1662 GCA_964446185.1 uncultured Marinobacter sp.
ACGAGGATAATGACTGGGGTGGTCACCATGACCAGTTGGTGCGGGCTGTGCTGGCAACCGGGGCCGACTGGCAGAACGTGGAAGTGCATGCCAGCGGCTCGCCCACCATGGTGTATACCCTGATGGATGCACTGCTGGAGAAAGGCCTGCCTGCGCAGGCGTTTTTCTCGGATGTGCTGGAGTATGCACCCAGGGCCTGATTACTTGGCCTGACTCTCTCAGAGCTCGGCGCTGATGGCTTAGGTTGTGGTGCTGATGGCTCATGTTGTGCGCTGAGGGCTCAGGCCCGGGGCATTGGCAGCTCAGGCAGGCCGTTGTCGGTTTCCAGCCCCTGCATCAGCAACTTGATGCTGGCTTCTTCATGGCCCATGTGGGCGTTCAGTCGGCTCAGTTCCGCCAGGGTTTCACGGCTGCGTTTCAGGCGCAGGCTGGTTTCAAAATATTCCCGGGCCTTGCCCCACAGTTCATTGCGCAGGCTCAGGCGGCCCAGTGCCAGCAGCAGTTCCGGGTTGTTCGGGCGGTCTTTCAGCCACTGTTCGGCAATGATTAGCTGCTCATCCGGCTGGTGGCCCTCAAGCCGTCCGTAGAGGTTGATCAGCTCGTCGCTCCAGTGGTTGCGCAGCACTTTCCTCAGCAGGGTTTCTGCCTGCCCCTCATCGCCCAGCCGGGCCAGTAACCTGGCGTAGTCCCGGATGGTGTGCTCGTCGCGGCGCACAAAGCGTGGTAGTTCGTCCCACAGCCGGGTCAGCGGTTCCAGGGAGGCCTCCGGGTTGTCCTTGCGCCGGCGTTCGCAGTCAGCGGCAGCCTGTTCCAGCAGGTTGTGCCACACCTGGCGCTCCAGGTCATCCAGCTCTTTTTCGGTCAGTACACTGCGCTTGCGCAGCTCCGGCATGAGTTTTGACAGCTCGCGCCAGTCTTCCAGCCGCAGGTAGGTGTTCTTCAGCAGCTTGAGTACGAATGGGTGGTGCGGCGCTTCTTTGCGTAGGCGCAGCAGGGTCGCCAGGGCCTGCTCCAGGCGGTTACCGGCCAGCTGCAGCTGGGCCTGGGTCAGGCCGACGGCCAGGCTGGACCCGGGGGTGCTGTCATAGGCCTGGCGCAGCAACTGGTCAACCGAGTCATGGTCACCGGATTCGAATGAAGCCTGGGCGGCAGCCAGATAATTGATCAGGGGGGTGTCGGCATGGCTGGCGGAACTCACCAGCAGTTTCCTGGCTCGTGGCCAGTTGCCTTCGGCCAGCGCCAGCAGGCCCTTGGTGGTGCGCCGGCGGGCCCGGCGTTCGTTGCCCCGGCTGACCCAGCTGGTCATCAGGCTGGTGCCTTGCCGGAACCGCTTGAGCATGCCAATCAGGAACAGGCTCAATACGACCAGCACTATAACCAGTCCGAGGCCCACCCAGAAGTTGGTCTCGATCAGGTAGTTGCCCAGACTGATGCGGATATAGCCCAGATCGTAGGCCAACCCCAGCGACAGCCCGGTGCCCACCAGCAGGGCTACCAGCAGAATCAGCAGCAGGCGGATCATGATTCATCGCCTCCGTTACTGCCGGCTGCGGTGCGCCCGGCCAGGCGCTCTTTCAGAAGATCCAGGGATTTACTGATGTCGGGCAGAGCCGGGTCTACGTCTTTGCCGGCCAGTTCGGAGAGGGTGTCACTGATGCCCTG
>CAYUNQ010000383.1:0-1662 GCA_964446185.1 uncultured Marinobacter sp.
CGTAAATGGTCTGCACCCTGGCATCTACAAAGAATCGGGAAATCGGGTATTCCAGCGTATAACCGTAGCCGCCGAACAGCTGCAGGCATTCATGGGCAATGTCGCACTGCATTTCGGTCAGCATCAGTTTCAGGATGGCGGCGTCGGTCGCGGTCATGGCACCCTGGTGGTATTTGCTGACGCACTGGTTCAGGTAGGCCCGGGCCATATCAATGCGGGCCCGGGCTTCGGCGAGCTTGAACCGGGTATTCTGGAAATCAGCAATACGCTGGCCGAAGGCCTGGCGCTGCTGCACGTAATCCAGTGTCAGCGCCAGCGCGCCTTCGGAGGCACCGATCGCCTGGGCACCCACACCCAGCCGCTCCCGGGGCAGCTCCTGCATCAGGTAGGCAAAGCCCTTGCCTTCTTCGCCGAGCAAGGCCTCCTCAGGCACGACCAAGTCCGAGAAAAACAGCTCTGCGGTGTCACTGGCGTGCTGGCCGATTTTTTTGATGCCCTTGCCCCGGCTGAAGCCCGGCAGGCGGGTATCCACCAGGAACAACGACACACCTTTGGCGCCGGCTTTCGGGTCGGTCTTGGCGCAGACAATCACCATATCGGCATGCAGGCCGTTGGTGATAAACACCTTGGCGCCGTTAATGCGCCAGCCGCCCTCGGTGCGTTCCGCCGTGGTGCGCATGGCTGCAAGATCACTGCCGGCACCCGGCTCGGTCATGGCGATCGCCCCCAGCACCTGGCCAGAGATCATCGCCGGTAACCAGGCCTGTTTCTGCTGTTCATTACCCAGATGCAGGATGTAAGGCATCACAATGTTGGCGTGGATGTTATAACCGGATGCCAGCCCGCCAAAGCCCATGCGGGCGATTTCTTCGATCGCCAGCTGGCTCACCTCGAAGCTTGCAGCCGCACCGCCATACTCTTCGGGCATATCAATGCCGAGCATGCCGGCCTGCCCCAGCGTATTCCAGAGTGATCGGGGGATTTCACCCGCCTCTTCCCACTGCTCGTAAAAAGGTGTGACTTCCTGCTCCAGAGCCCGGACAATCATGGCCTGGAATAATTCGGTCTCTGCCTGTTCTGCTGACATGGGCGCCCCGCGTTTAAATTCAGTGAATAAAATGGAACACTATTAGACTCCGTACGCCCCCGGGCTAGAATGACCCTTCTTGCCGAATTAATTGACCTGTTACGCGGGTTCGCTGACCACTATGGCCAAGGCTCACATTGCCAACCACTACCTTCAAGCCACCATTCGTGGCGCGGAACGACAGGGCCACGACGGCCCCACACTGCTTGAACAAGCAGGCATCCCTGCCGGCTGGCTGAACACGCCGGAACAGCTGATCACCGAACAACAACTGACCCAACTGGTGAAATCGGTCTGGCGCGCCACCCGGGACGAATTCCTCGGCTTGTCATCGGAACCCTGCAATAACGGCACTTTTGCACTGATGTGCGACTACTGCCTGGGCTCGGCTACCCTCGGCGCGGTGCTCAGAAAAAGCGCGCACTTCTACCGGATAATCTGCCGAAACCTGGACATCGCCCTGGAAGAGCAAAGCAAGCAGGTGTTCTTCCGGTTGCACCTGAAAGACGCCGGCAACGATACCGACCACCTGCTGCAGGAGTTCCTGATCCTGATGTGGGAACGGCTGTCGTGCT
>CAYUNQ010000384.1:0-1658 GCA_964446185.1 uncultured Marinobacter sp.
CTTCTGCTTCCGCTGGGCCCAGTTTGTTGGTGACAAAGACCTGAAAATGGCCAGCACCGATGCCGAGAAGCTGCACGGCTACCTTAAAGAACACACCGAAGTGACCGACCTGCTGGTGACCGGTGGCGACCCCATGGTGATGAAGACCAAGAACCTGGTGCAGTACCTGAAACCCCTGCTGCAGCCGGAGTTTGACCACATCCAGACCATCCGCATCGGCACCAAGGCCCTCACCTTCTGGCCGTACCGCTTTGTGACCGATAAAGATGCCGACGAGCTGATCGAACTGTTCGCCAAACTGGTGGATGGCGGCAAGCACGTGGCCATCATGGCCCACTACAACCACTGGCAGGAAATCACCACCGACATCGCGGAAGAAGCCATTCGCCGTATCCGCGCCACCGGTGCCGAAATCCGCGCCCAGGGCCCGCTGATCAAACACGTGAACGACGATGCCGATGCCTGGGCCAAGCTGTGGAAGCGCGAAGTGAAGCTGGGCATCATCCCCTACTACATGTTTGTAGAGCGGGACACCGGCGCCAAGAACTACTTCGAGGTGCCCCTGGCCGAGGCCTACAACATCTACCGCGACGCCATGAAGCAAGTCAGCGGCCTGGCCCGCACCGCCCGCGGCCCCAGCATGAGCGCCGGCCCCGGCAAGGTAGAGATTCAGGGCATTACCGAGATCAAGGGTGAGAAGGTATTCGTTCTGAGATTCCTGCAGGGCCGCAACCCGGACTGGGTACAGCGCCCGTTCTTCGCCAAGTACAGCGAGACGGCCACCTGGCTGCATGAGCTGGAGCCAGCCTTCGGGGAAGAGAAGTTCTTCTTTGAGGATGAGTTTGAGGCGATGAAGCAGGGCACAGCCTGAGCAAAGCCTCCTTCTTCACGTACTTTGAACAGGGCGCTGGCAGAGTTCGCAATCGTCGGGCTGGGGAGAGAGCTTGAGCATCATCAGGTAGTTTTCAGAGCCAGGCGGTGGTGCAACCGCCCGGCTCGGTTCCAGCAGGCCGGGTCAGTGCATCAGGGTATACAACTTCCTACGGTAAGCCCGCACATCCGGATTGTTGTTCCCCAGCTTCTCGAACAGCTCCACCAGCGTGGTTTTAGCAATGCCATCTTTATAAGTGCCATCTGCCTGCATCAGGCGAATCAACAGATCCATGGCGTCGGCGTTTTTGTCCTGCAGCACTTTGTGCAGAGACAACTGGTACAGGGCTTCCGGGTCTTTCGGGTTGGCCTCCAGCTTTGTTTCCAGTTCGGCCTGCGGCGGCAGTTCGCCGGACTGCTTCAGGAACTTCACCCGCGCCGCCAGTTGTTTGGCCTTGTGCTGCAGTTTCTCTTCCGGCGGCAGGCTGTTGAGCACCTGCTCGGCGGTGTCCAGATCGCCCTGCTCGGCTTTCAGCTGGGCCAGGTCGATCAACACATCCAGGTTCTCCGGGTCTTTCTGGTTCATTTCTGTGAGGATCGCCAGGGCGCCTTCCACATCACCGGCTTCCCACAAGGCATGGGCTTTTTCATACGGGTCTTCCCCCGGGGCTTCGATGTGCTTTTCCAGCACCTTGCGGATTTCGCTTTCCGGCAGGGCACCGTTGAAGCCGTCCACCGCCTGGCCATCCTTCACCAGAATGATGGTCGGCAGGCTGCGCACACCCAGG
>CAYUNQ010000385.1:0-1004 GCA_964446185.1 uncultured Marinobacter sp.
CGGACAGGCGGCGGATTACGTCTTCGTTGAGGCCGGGCTCGAAGGTGTCGGATTCAATCTCGGTCACGAATCCGTGTTCGTATTCCCGTTTGATCAGCTCTTTCACCTCTTTATCGGTGGTCGCCATGATCGTCGCTCCGTAATTCTTTCATCTGGGGCTTGGTGCCTGAGTGGCGGGGCAGGGCTTTGGAGCCCGGTTTTCCCGTTGGTTCTGGCGAGTGATTATACAATACCAGAGTAATTTAGTCAGGTATTAAATCGGTCGATCAGGGATTATACCTTAATCGGCCCTTAGGGCACTAAGGGCCGACCGAAGGTGGCAGGTCAGTCGCGGGCAGGCAGGATGCGGGTCAGGTAGCTGAACTGCAGGGATTCCGGCAGGCCTTCCGGCTTGGGAATACGCACAAAATGGCCGCTGCCCGGCGCGTATTCCATGGCTTCGCCGTTGCGGTTTTCCATGGCGTTGGCGCTGAAGCGCAGGTTGCCGGCCGGGGTGATCAGCTCCAGCTGGTCGCCGGGGGCAAACTTGTTCTTCACGTCGATGGTCAGCCAGGTGCCATCGGCATCGCTGATGGTGCCGACCACCTGCTGGGTGCCGAGGTACGAGGAGCCCTGTTCGTAGGTCTGGTATTCCTGCGGCACGTGCCGGCGCAGGAAGCCTTCGGTGTAGCCGCGGTTAGACAGTGCTTCCAGTTCGTCCATCATGTGCATGTCAAAGGGTTTGCCGGCGAGCGCGTCGTCGATGGCCTGGCGGTACACCTGGGTGGTGCGGGCCACGTAGTAGGTGCTCTTGGTGCGGCCTTCGATTTTCAGGGAGTGCACGCCCATATTGACCAGTTCCGCCACGTGCTGGATGGCGCGCAGGTCCTTGGAGTTCATGATGTAGGTGCCGTGCTCGTCTTCCTCGATGGCCATCTGCTCGTCGGGCTTGTCGCTCTGGTTGAGCAGGTACAGCGGCTGGGGCGGGGGCTCCACCACCACTGGCTCGACATTGCCTTCGGGGG
>CAYUNQ010000385.1:1014-1655 GCA_964446185.1 uncultured Marinobacter sp.
GGATTTCTTTCGGTTCGAAGGTTTCCACAGCATCGGCGGACGTGGCGATCAGGTCGCCGGTCTGGTCGTGGCTGTGCTGTACCGGTTTGTAGTTCCAGCGGCAGGCGTTGGTGCAGGCACCCTGGTTGGCGTCCCTGTGGTTCATGTAACCGGACAGCAGGCAGCGGCCGGAGTAGGCCATGCACAGGGCGCCGTGTACGAACACCTCCAGTTCCATTTCCGGCACTTTCTCGCGGATCTCGCGGATTTCATTCAGGGCCAGTTCCCGGGACAGGATGACCCGGTTAATGCCCTGGCGGCGCCAGAATTCGACGGTCGCCCAGTTCACGGCGTTAGCCTGTACCGAAAGGTGGATCGGCTGGTCCGGCCAGTGTTCCCGCACCAGCATGATCAGCCCGGGGTCCGACATGATCAGGGCGTCCGGCTTCTGCTCCAGAACCGGGGCAAGGTCTCTCAGGTAACTGCGCACCTTGTCGTTGTGGGGTGCGATGTTGGAAACCAGGTAGAATTGTTTGCCCAGTTCGTGAGCCCGTTCAATCCCGGCGCCCAGGGCTGCAACGTCTTTGAAACTGTTGTTTCTTACTCTGAGGGAGTACCTTGGCTGTCCGGCGTACACGGCATCGGCACCGTAGGCAAAAGCG
>CAYUNQ010000386.1:0-1644 GCA_964446185.1 uncultured Marinobacter sp.
TGAGCTTGGCGTTATCGATGGTGCGCTTGTCCTGATACTGGCCAGCGAATACGGTAAGGTTCCAGGGACCAATCCAGCTGAGCCATTTGGAGTCTGGTGCCAGGTCCCGCTTGCGGTTGAGCCATACGGCGGGCATGGGCCGGGCGTTGTTGGACAGAATCAGGCTGGACTGCCAGCCCGGGCCCCACCAGCGCTCGATGGCGCCAGCGCCCAATACCCAGTTACCGAGAGTGCCGGCCAGGTAGCTGCCGTCGTAGCGGTATTGTTCGTCGTCGGTGGGGTTGGCCACTAAGGTGGGCGACAGGCCGACGGCAAAGTGTTCGCCCTGCCATTGCCAGTCCAGCGTGGCCTGGCCTTCTTCCTGCCGCGCATTGCCGAAGCCTTGTACCAGGGGCTGCTCGGTACTGCCTGCCAGGGTGAGTTCAGTTTTGGTGCCGGTGCGGAACTGCGCCTGTTCTTCGGCATTCAGGTAGGCCATGGCGCCTGCGGTGGCGGTTGGGTCTGAGGTAACGCTGGGGTTGATGTCTTGCGCCACCGTGCTCCACATCACCGGCCAGGTGGATACCGTACGGTCGAAATGGCCGCGGTCTGCCAGCTTCTGCAGGGCAAAACGCGCGCGGCTGTCGCCGGGTTCAATCCAGGGGGCGGCGTGGGTAGTTGCGGTGTAACTAAGCGCCGTCAGGCACGCTACCGCCCCACCGACCAGGGTCCAGTGTTTTGAGGGCATAAGAAGACTGTTCAACGTATGGACAAGGGGGCAGCGGCTGTGCCGGAGGGAGGATTTCCCAACTGACTCCTTGTCAGGGTTATGAGGATTTGCTCGAAAACCTGCGCAATTCTACGGGTTCCAGTGTTACAAACAAGTGACACTTTTGTTCAGTAGCGGGAAATCAAGGACTTGTATCGCAGAAACAATGTAAAAGATTGTGAACAGGGGTTTGGTAAAGGGGTCTGACAAAGGAGTCTGACAAAGGGGTCTGACCCTACGGGTCAGACTCCCTGCCTACTCCAGAGCCAGCGCCCATCACCACCTATGGCCGAATCGCCGAAACCGGCACACTAACCCGCTGCTGCTTCTGCATAAAGGTGATGAGCACAATCGCCCGCTCTTCCCCATCATAAGCCTGAAAAATAGCCCCGATGCCCTTAAACGGCCCGTCATCCAGCTCCACCGCCTGCCCCGGCTTGATACCACCCTGCTCCGCCACCTTATCCATGCTGGCCTTGATGTGATCAATCACCTCATCCGCAATCGCCGCCGGCTTATTGGCAAAACTCACCACCCGGATCACCCCCCGGGTAGACCGCAGCTTCGCCCACATAGGGTTCGTCTGCTCCAGGTTCACAAACACATACCCCGGAAATAACGGCTCCAGCCGCTTCGCCCGCTTGCCGCCCTTCACCCTCTCCACCTCAATCTTCGGGTAGAAACAGGCAACATCCTGGTTCTGCAAATGCTGAACCGCCCGATCGCCCTGCGCAGGCTTATGTTGTAACGCGTACCAGGTCATCCCATTCCCCAATCCGGGGTCAGACCCCCGATACATTTGCCGAGGCAAAATGTACCGGGGGTCTGACCCGCTTTAATACAAAGCACGACATCGCCGGGCTTTATGTCCATACCTCGTCCTCTTGTGGATCCTT
>CAYUNQ010000387.1:0-1643 GCA_964446185.1 uncultured Marinobacter sp.
ATGCCTACGGCTGGCTGCGTACCGAAACTGGCGTGCACCGCCTGGTGCGTAAATCCCCGTTCGATTCCGGCAACCGTCGTCACACCTCCTTCTCTTCCGTGTTTGTATCACCGGAAGTGGACGACAGCTTCGAAATCGAAATCAATCCGGCGGATCTGCGGGTTGATGTGTACCGCGCCTCCGGTGCTGGTGGTCAGCACGTTAACCGGACCGAATCAGCCGTGCGACTGACCCACAACCCCACGGGCATTGTGGTGGCCTGCCAGGCTGGCCGAAGCCAGCACCAGAACAAAGACCAGGCCATGAAGCAGCTGAAAGCGAAGCTGTTCGAGCGCGAAATGCAGCTGCGTAATGCCGAGAAGCAGAAGCAGGAAGACTCCAAATCAGACATCGGCTGGGGTAGCCAGATCCGTTCGTACGTGCTGGATGACAGCCGTATCAAGGACCTGCGCACCAAGGTGGAAACCAGTAACACCCAGGCGGTGCTCGATGGCGACATCGACAAGTTTATCGAAGCCAGTCTGAAGATGGCGCTGTAACCAGCGCCATTCAACCCGATCCGGACATCCCCGATTTCTTAGTGAGCCAAAATGACTGAACACACCCAGAATGCTGCACAGCCCGAGGACAACAAGCTGATTGCCGAGCGCCGCGCCAAGCTGGCGTCCCTGCGCGAGCAGGGCAATCCGTTCCCGAACGACTTCCGTCGCGATGCCACCGCTGCCGAGCTGCAGGAAAAATACGGTGACAAATCCAAGGAAGAGCTGGAGTCCCTGGGTATCAAGGTGGCCATTGCCGGCCGCATGATGCTCGACCGCAAGGCGTTCAAGGTGGTTCAGGACATGACCGGCCGCATCCAGATTTATGCGTCCAAGGATGTCCAGCAAGACACCAAACACTGGGACATGGGCGACATCGTGGGCGTGCGTGGCACCCTGTCAAAATCCGGCAAGGGCGACCTGTACGTGACCATGGAAGACTACGTGCTGCTGACCAAGTCCCTGCGCCCGCTGCCGGAGAAGCACAAGGGCCTGACCGACACCGAAGCCCGCTACCGTCACCGGTACGTGGACCTGATGGTGAACGAAGACAGCCGCCGGGTTTTCCATGCCCGGTCGAAGATCATCAACGCCATGCGCCAGTACTTCACCGACCGTGACTTCATGGAGGTGGAAACCCCCATGTTGCAGGTGATCCCCGGTGGCGCCACCGCCCGTCCGTTTGTGACCCATCACAACGCCCTGGGCATCGACATGTACCTGCGCATTGCCCCGGAACTGTTCCTCAAGCGCCTGGTGGTCGGTGGCTTCGAGCGAGTGTTTGAAATCAACCGCAACTTCCGTAACGAAGGGCTGTCTACCCGGCACACCCCCGAGTTCACCATGGTCGAGTTCTACCAGGCCTACGCCGACTACAACGACCTGATGGACCTGACCGAAGACATGCTGCGCACCATCGCTCAGAAAGTGCTGGGCACCACCACGGTGGTCAACACCCGTACACTGAAAGACGGCAGCGAAGAAACCATCGAATACGATTTCGGCAAGCCGTTCGAGCGCCTGACCGTGGTGGACGCCATCCTGCGTTACAACCCCGACATCACCCGTGAGCAGCTGGCAGACGACGCACAGGCCCGTGCCGTA
>CAYUNQ010000388.1:0-1640 GCA_964446185.1 uncultured Marinobacter sp.
AGTTTTCAGGCTTTCAAGTAACTGTTTTTGCTCAGAAAACTGGTACCCCCATCAGGATTCGAACCTGAGACCTTCCCCTTAGGAGGGGGACGCTCTATCCAGCTGAGCTATGGGGGCTTTTCAGAAGAGGCGGTATGATAGCGGGCAAGGGCTTGTGGCTCAAGGGGCCACAGGCCCCCGCTCGCGTAACTGGGCCAGAATTTCGTTCTGATTTGCACCATCTTTGCCGGTAACGACCATCAGTGCGCGCTCCCGATCAAGCAGGGTCTTGCGGTAGGTTTTCTGCAGGTCTTCGAGTGATACCTTCCTAATGGCGTCTGCCAGTTGCTCCCGGCTGTCGAAGTCTTCGTTATTACGGTCGATTTCGCGCCAGTAGCGGCCAGAGACTTCACCCAGCTGGCGATCCTGCTGCAGCAACTGGCTGATTACCGCCTGCTTTTCCCGGTTCAGGCGGTTGTCGTCCAGTTCAGCCAGCTGGCCTTCAAAGTCTGCTGAAAACGCCTGTACCGCCTGGTCGATGGCTTGTGCATCCGCTCCCGGTGATTGCACCACCAGGCCAAGGGCCGGTGTTTCCAGCATTTCAAAGGCGGTGGCGTACACGATGTAGCCGAGCTGGCGGGTGGTGCGGATCTCTTCATAGAAGGGGCTGCTGACAATCTGTGCCAGCAGGCGGAAGCGGGCCCGTTCTTCATAAGAGGTATCGTTGCCCTGCAGGTACAGGGTGTAGCCGGTGTCCTGATGGGCAACGTCCAGCACGGCCCGGGTTTGTCCTTCCGGTAGCTGGCGGATGTTGGAGCGCTCCACCGTTGTGCGTTCCCGGCCGTCCAGTACCATGGCTTTTACCTGCCGTGCCAGGTTCAGGGCCGAGGCTTCGGTCAGATTGCCGTGGGCCAGCATAACCGGGTCTGTCTGGCGCACCAGTTCCCGGCCGAAGGCTTTGAGTTCATCCAGCGTGACTTCCCTGGCAGCCGCCAGTTTGTCTGCCACCGGATAGGTGCCATCAATCAGCGCGGTCTGGATGAATTCAGAGGTTTGCTGCACAGGGCGGTCCTTGGCCTTGTTTTCCAGGCCATCCATCAGCCGCTGGCGAGCGATGTTGAATCGCTGGGTGGTGAACTGCGGGTCGGAAAACTCCAGCAGGATCCGGTTCACCAGCTTGTGCAGTTTGTCGTTATAACCGCCCACGCGGATGGTGATGCCCCGCAGGTGCGGGTACACGCTGTAATCCAGCCCGGCCAGGCTGGCCGAATAGGCCCAGGCGTTGAGGTTGGTGTTGATGGCATCTACCAGTAACTGGCTCAGCACTTCACTGCGGGCAGAGGCCCGGGCGGCGGGTGTGCGCAGGCTGATAAATACGTTGGCTTTCGGGGTATTGAACCGGGTGTCCCGGGCGTACCAGATATCCAGCCCGTCCAGCTCGCCCAGTTTTACCGGATGTTCCATGGTGTTGCCGGCTACCAGGTCGAGGTTCTCCGGTACAAAGGGATTGGCGGCGGGCAAGGCCAGCTGTGCAGCCAGTTGGTTATCGGTGGTTTCGGGTACGGTGAGCGGCTCACGCTGCCACGGGGTTTCGTACCAGTTGGTGAACAGAGGAGTGCCTTCCGGCTGGGCCGGGGCAGATACCCAGACCATCAGGTTGT
>CAYUNQ010000389.1:0-1596 GCA_964446185.1 uncultured Marinobacter sp.
CCGCCGCCAGTTCAGCCATCATTTTTTGCGCACCCTCGGTACGGGTGGGCCCCGGGAGGATGGTGTTCACGGTGACGCCCGTGCCCGCCAGCACCTTGGCAAGGCCCCGCGACAATCCCTGCAAGGCGGCCTTGCTGACACCGTAATGCACCATTTCGGTCGGAATATTCAGTGCCGATTCACTGGAAATAAACTGAATCCGGCCCCAGCCCCGGTCCTGCATCCCCCGGGCATAGTGACGGGCCAGCCTGACGCCGCTCATCACATTCACCTGGAAGATTTCCTCCCACGCGGCATCGTCAATCTCGAAGAACGGACGACCGCCATAGATACCCAGGTTATTCACCAGGATATCCACCTCTGGGCGGGCGGCAATAACCGCGTTACAGCCTTCGGCGGTGCCGGCATCGGCCACAACACCGGCTGCGTCATCACGGCCGGTGGCCTGCCTGATGCTCGCCAGCGCAGCATCAACGTTGGCCTGGCTACGGCCAACAAGGGTTACCTGAGCGCCCGCCCGGGCCAGCCCGGTGGCGATAGCCAGGCCAATGCCGGCGGTGGAACCGGTTATCAGGGCCTGCTTGCCGGAAAGTTCGATATTCATACTCAATCTCCTGTCTGAAATTACGAGGTGTCTGCAGCCCGCTGGTTGCCGACATCCGGTGGCCGGTGTCGCGTTACTCTATGCCATGCATCATCCCCTTGGGTAAATCCGCGCATGCTGAGGTTAACGCCAATTTACGCTCACTTTCTGGCGACGAGAACCTGCTAAAATCCCCATACACCTTTAACCGATAGTAGGAAATGACATGCTCGATCGCTTCACTGGCATGCGCGTCTTTGTTCAGGCCGCTGAGCACGGCAGCCTGTCTGCCGCCGGGCGGGTTCTGGGTATGTCTCCCGCGATGGCAACCAAACACATGGATGCCCTGGAGGCGCGGCTCGGCGTGAAAATGTTGCGCCGAACGACACGCAAGCTGTCACTGACCGATGCGGGAACCGACTACCTGGAGGCCTGCCGGAGAATCCTCCAGGAGCTGGATGAAGCTGACGCAGAGGTAACCATTCAGCGCACTCAGGCCGTGGGCCGCCTGCGCGTGAACGCGCCCCTGTCTTTTGGCACCCGCTTCGTTGCGCCCCTGTTGCCGGGTTTCTGCCAGCAATATCCCAGAGTCGACGTGGAGCTGGGGCTGAGCGATGCCCAGAACGACCTGATCAAAGAGGGCTGGGACCTGATCATTCGCATTGGCCATCTTGCAGACAGCTCTCTGAAAGCACGTCGGCTTGGCAATTGCCCCATGCGCTTGTGTGCCGCTCCGGCATACCTGGAACGCCATGGCACGCCACAAAAGGTGACTGAGCTGTCTGAACATAACTGCCTGAGCTATACCCAGTCGCCATTACAAGGAAAAGGCACCTGGGCGTTCGGGCAGGACGGCAGCATTCGGGTGCCCGTGCGCGGCAACCTCAACGCCAACAACGGCGATGCCCTGCTGGCAGCCGCCCTCCAGGGCCAGGGCATTGTCTATCAGCCCAACTTTATCGTGGGTGATGCACTGGCAGCCGGGCAATTGGTTTCCCTTGAGCTGGATCAGC
>CAYUNQ010000390.1:0-1590 GCA_964446185.1 uncultured Marinobacter sp.
TGCCACACCCACAACGGGCGCATGGACTCGTGCATATCCTCACGCACATCGTCCCGCTCCAGCAGCATATCCGCCATCATTGCCGTGATATGTTCCAGGGCGCAGGTCACCGCCAGCTGGTGCCGCTTGGGCAGCTTGCGGGCCAGGTCCAGAATCACCTTCAGATCCTTCTCCATCTCCTCCACCGGCATGCCCTGATCGCGAACATGCTGGTTCATGGTGATGTGCTCCAGAGAATGCATGGCCTCCTGGCCAATAAAACCCCGAACCTCCGCTTTCAGCTTCGGATCGTTGATCTGGTCGCGGAAGGCCCGCACAGAATCCACGAAGAACTGCTCGCCTTCCGGAAACAGCACTGACAGAGCATTCATGGTGTGGCTGATCAGGTAGTTATTGTCCAGCCAGTAGCGGGGCACCTTCTCATCGAACTCGAAGCCCATGCGCTGGGGCTTGATGGCGACGTTGTCCGGGGTATGGGAGGCCTTGGCCTGGCCGTTGGCGTGTGCGGTAGTCAGCATGTTGATACTCCTGTGCGCGTGAACGCTTTGGCTGATGTCATGGTCCCAGTGTGGGCCAGTCAACCAACAAGCTGAATGCGCAAACGGGCCGGCCATCGTTCACAATGGGCCAACCGTGCTCCGGATATTGACCCGTATGACGGCAAAAAAGCTGCCAACCGCCCCACTGTTGCTTTGGCGGGGTTCTGGTACAGTCACTAACCAGACATTTATCAATTCAGGAACGACTATGGCAGTAACGGGAGCGGACACCGAAAAGCAGATGCTGGGGCTGTTCCTGGTGCCGGGTGTTTACCTGCGGGTACTGGCAGACACCGTGCGCAAGCTGGGCCATAACGATCGTTCCCTGTATCAGGGGCTGTCCTTTAACGCTGAAGACCTGAAAGCCAACGACAGCCGCGTGTTTGTTACCGACGCCATCCTCATGGCCCAGCGGGCCCTGGAACTGGCCGGCAACGATGGCCTGAGTTTCCAGTTGGCGCGGGAGCTGCGGGTAACCATCCACGGCACCCTCGGCTTCGCCGCCCTCACCAGCCCCACCTTTGAAGGCGCCCTGGATTCTGTGCGCCGCTATCTGCAGCTGCGGGCGCCGTTCCTGAGCATGAAACAATCCCTCGCTGGCGATCAGGTACTGGTGCAGCTGTGCACCGAATTCGATGTGCCCGGGCTGTATAGCTTCCTGGCCGAAACCGTCAGCGCCACCCTGATTCTGCTGACCGAGCAGCTACTGGACCGCAGCGACGCCGAGGCCAAAGGCTTTGCCCTGTCCGACGGCAAACTGCCCGGCGTCTCAGTACGCCTGAGCGCCCCGGAACCCGGCTATTACCCAGCCTTTGCCAGCCAGCTGCCGGTGCGGTTCGACTACGGCCAGCCGGAAGAAATGCTGATCTTCCCGCGCCAGATGCTGGATGTAAGAATGCGCCTGGCGGATGCGGAAGCCTCCCAAATGGCCCGCGACCAATGCGAGTTCGAACTGCAAAAGGCCCTGAAAGAACAAGGCGACATCGTACTGGCCATCCGCAACATGCTGCGCCTGACCCCGGGGCCGCTACCGTCCCTGGAAGCCATGGCC
>CAYUNQ010000391.1:0-1576 GCA_964446185.1 uncultured Marinobacter sp.
GAATCTGCCGACGCCATTCTGGTACCGGGTGGCTTTGGTGAGCGTGGCGTGGAAGGCAAGATCCGCACGGTTCAGTATGCCCGCGAGAACAAGGTTCCGTACCTGGGCATCTGCCTGGGCATGCAAGTGGCGGTTATCGAATACGCCCGCAACGTGGCCGGACTGAAAGACGCCCACAGTACTGAATTCCGTGAGCATACCCCGGAGCCGGTCGTTGGCCTGATCACCGAGTGGCTCGACGCCAGTGGTACCACCGAAGCGCGCACTGAAGCGTCTGACCTGGGTGGCACCATGCGCCTGGGTGCACAGGACTGTGTGCTCACAGACGGCTCTACCATTGCCGCCTGTTACGGTAAGAAGACCATTCGTGAGCGTCATCGCCACCGTTACGAAGTCAACAACCACTTCCTGCCAAGGCTGGAAGAAGCCGGCCTGAAGATCTCCGGCCGCTCTGCCGATGGCAAGCTGGTTGAAGTGGTAGAGGCGCCGGAACATCCGTGGTTCGTGGCGTGCCAGTTCCACCCGGAATTCACCTCGACACCGCGCGACGGCCACCCGCTGTTCAAGGGCTTTGTTGAGGCAGCACTGGCCAACAAAAAGGGATCCTGAGTATGGCCCGCAGCAACCTGAACGTCTCGGGAATCGAAATCGCCAACGACAAGCCCTTTGTGCTGTTCGGCGGCATGAACGTACTCGAGTCCAGGGAACTGGCGTTTGAAGTGGCCGAAAAGTACGTGGATGTCTGCAGCAGGCTGGGCATCCCGTACGTATTCAAAGCATCCTTCGACAAGGCCAACCGCTCGTCCATCAACTCCTTCCGGGGCCCCGGCATCGAGAAGGGGCTTCAGATCCTGGCAGACATCAAAAGCAAGTTTGGTGTGCCGATCATTTCTGACGTGCACGAGCCGGAGCAGGCAGCGCCTGCGGCAGAAGTCTGTGACATTATCCAGTTGCCCGCGTTCCTGAGCCGCCAGACTGATCTGGTGGTGGCCATGGCCAAAACCGGCGCGGTCATCAATATCAAGAAAGCCCAGTTCCTGGCCCCCCAGGAAATGAAGCACATCATCACCAAGTGCGAAGAAGCCGGCAACGACAAGGTTATCCTGTGCGAGCGTGGCAGCAGCTTCGGCTACAACAACCTGGTGGTCGACATGCTGGGCTTCGGCATCATGAAGCAGATGAACGTGCCGGTGTTCTTTGACGTGACCCACTCCCTGCAGATGCCCGGCGGCCGAGCCGACTCTGCCGGCGGCCGACGCGCCCAGGTCACCGACCTGGCACTGGCGGGTATGTCTCAAGGCCTGGCAGGCTTGTTCCTGGAAGCCCACCCGGACCCTGACAAGGCAATGTGTGACGGCCCCTGCGCTTTGCGCCTGAGCCAGCTGGAGCCGTTCCTGCAGCGTGTGAAAGCGGTAGACGACCTGGTAAAAAGTTTTAAACCTATCGACACCGCCTGATTGGCGGTGTTTGTTATGTTGGGAAATACGAGCAGGTGGGGAATGGCTTTCCGAAACACGCTCCTTGCGGCACATCCATGTGACGCTTGGGCTCCGCCATCCATGGCTCCGCACAGTTT
>CAYUNQ010000392.1:0-1576 GCA_964446185.1 uncultured Marinobacter sp.
ACGAAGCGGTGAAGCTGGACCCGGAAGGCGAAGGGTCCACCCGGGCGGAGATTGTTCCGGGTGAGCCGGTAGAGGTGGCGGCCGGGGTGATACGGCTGACGGCGCCGAATCCGGGCATGATGACCGGGCCGGGCACCAACACCTACATTCTGGGCCATGAGCGGTTTACGGTGATCGATCCGGGGCCGGTGAACGAGGCCCACATCGAGCGGATTCTGGAGCTGACCGGCGGGGTGGTGGATCAGGTGCTGGCCACCCATACCCATATGGACCATTCGCCGGCGGCCCGGGTGCTGAAGGAACGTACCGGGTGCCGGGTGTTCGGCTGGCCTGCACCGGATGCGCCCAGCCACGACAAGGCCTTCGCCCCGGACGATGAACCGGCGCACGAAGACCTGATTGTTACCGAGGCCGGGGTTCTGAAAGTGTTGCACACTCCGGGCCACGCATCGAACCACCTGTGTTTTCTGTTGCTGGAGCAGGAGTTGCTGTTCGCCGGCGACCACATCATGCAGGGTTCCACGGTAGTCATTAATCCGCCGGACGGGGATATGAAGGCGTATGTGGAGTCTTTGTACGAACTGCTGGAAGAGCCGGTACGGTTTATTGCCCCCGCCCACGGCTTTCTGATGGGCCAGCCGGAGGCGGTGATTGATTATCTGATCACCCACCGGTTGTCACGGGAACACAAGATCTTCCGGGCGCTGGAAGCCCTGGCACCGGTTTCCCTTAAAGATCTCACCGCCAAGGCCTATGACGATGTACCCGCGGCCATTCATGGCCTGGCGGCCCGCTCGGCTTTAGCGCATTTACTGAAGCTGGAGGCCGAGCACAGGGCATTTCAGAGCGATGGCCTCTGGCACACCGTGCACCCGGACTGAGCCGGCCGGGCTACTTCTTGGCAATCACCCAGACCGCGTGAACAATGCCGGGGATGTAGCCCAGAATGGTCAGCAGGATGTTAATCCAGAAGTGCTTGCCGATACCTACCTGCAAAAAAACACCTAATGGCGGTAACAGAATCGCAATCAGAATTCGCAAAAGGTCCATACAGTTCTCTCCCTGGTAAGCGTATAACGGTTCATATCATTGCAAGATAGTTCTGTTATACACAATAGGCTCCATACATCGAGCCTGCAATCATGAAGGTGGCATTAAAGCTTCGTCACAGCGGTATTCATGACTCCCCGCGGGCCCTATGCTTGGGCTGACTGGTCAAGGTACTCGAGGACTTATGCTGTTTCAAAAACGCAACAACCCCACTAGCTGCACTTTGCTCGCAGGCATTTTACTGGCGACGATACCCGTGGTCGCTGTTGCTGATACCGATACACTCCAGGCCGGCGATACTTCCACCATCAATAGCCAGGTATTGCCTGTGCCGCTGTTTGCCCAACTCGCTGAAGACGAGAATGTCGAGGATGTGGTGCGGTCTGAACCACGGCGCGGCAAACCACAGCGCCCGCAAGATCCTGCCGCAGCTACAGCCGAAACCTCCCCGGAGTCAGTGACGTCAGAGACACCCAAGCCGCGGAAAATTGCGCCCAACGTGGACCTGAAACAAGTCGCCCCGATG
>CAYUNQ010000393.1:0-1575 GCA_964446185.1 uncultured Marinobacter sp.
GGTGTCTTCGAACACGTCTTTGATGGCGGCGCAGATTTCATCTGTCGAAACGGTGATGACTTCATCGACGGCGTCTTTACAGATGTTCCAGGGTTCTTCGCCGATCTGTTTAACCGCCACGCCATCAGCAAAGATGCCTACTTCGTCCAGGATCACCCGCTCACCTGCAGCCATGGCCGCCTGCAGGCAGTTGGAGTCTTCCGGCTCCACGCCGATCACCTTGATGTCCGGGCGCAGATACTTGATGTAGGCAGCCATCCCGGCAATCAGGCCGCCGCCACCCACGGGGATGAACACCGCATGCAAGGGGTGGGAGAACTGCCACATCATTTCCATGGCCACGGTGCCCTGGCCGGCGATAACATCCGGGTCATCGTAGGGCGGGATGTAGGTGTAGCCGTGCTTCTTGACCAGTTCCTGGGCGTGGGCGGCGGCTTCGTCGAAGGCATCGCCTTTGAGCACCACTCGCGCACCCCGATCCCGCACAGACCTTACCTTGATGTCTGGCGTGGTCTGGGGCATCACAATAACCGCCTTGATACCCAGCTGTTTGGCTGACAACGCCACGCCCTGGGCATGGTTGCCGGCAGAGGCGCAGATAACACCCTTGGCTTTCTGCTCTTCCGAGAGCTGGGCAATCCGGTTGTAGGCGCCACGAATCTTGAAGGAGAACACCGGCTGAAGGTCTTCACGCTTGAGCATAATATTGTTGCCAAAGCGCTTGGACAGGCTGCGGGCTTCAGTCAGCGGCGTTTCGATGGCGACGTCATAGACCCGCGCATCGAGAATCTTCTTGATGTAGCGTTGCGACATGATGGTTCCGGTTACTGGGTGGGTGGCTGGGGAAAAACCTACAGTTTAGGAACTTTGCACCTCAGCCGTCTATAAGCACAGACACTGCGAGCGTATAATAAGAAGCGAATTTAACCCGACGATCCCCCGGAGCCCCGCCATGACCCAGGACGAACTGAAACAAGCTGTTGCCAAAGCTGCCGTAGACCACATTGCCCCGCACCTGGAGCCGAAAAGCATCGTAGGCGTCGGCACAGGCAGCACGGCCAACTTTTTCATCGATTACCTGGCCGAGTACAAAAACGATTTCGACGGCGCCGTAGCGAGCTCCGAAGCCACCGCCGAACGCCTGAAAAAACACGGCATTCCGGTGTACGACCTGAACGCCGTTAACGAAATCGAGTTCTATGTCGACGGTGCCGACGAGACCAACGAGCGCCTGGAACTGATCAAGGGCGGCGGCGGCGCCCTGACCCGGGAAAAGATTGTGGCTGCCGTAGCCAAGACGTTTATCTGTATTGCCGACGAATCCAAGATGGTGGGCATTCTGGGCGAATTCCCGCTGCCGGTGGAAGTCATTCCCATGGCCCGCAGCCACGTGGGCCGGGAAATCGTCAAACTCGGTGGCGACCCGGTGTACCGGGATGGCTTTGTCACTGACAACGGTAACATCATCATCGACATCCACAATCTGGACATTTCCCGCCCGATTCAGGTTGAAGAAAAGCTCAACAACATCGTGGGCGTGGTCACCAACGGCCTGTTCGCCCGCCGCGCCGCCGA
>CAYUNQ010000394.1:0-1574 GCA_964446185.1 uncultured Marinobacter sp.
TTTGCGACCGCGCGGGATCCGGCTCCTCTTCGGATCGCCGCTCAGCACCGCGACGCCGAAGCGCAGCGCGATCTTCGCGATCGCCGGCATACTGTTGCTGGTGGCCCTGCTGTTTGTGGACCCGTTCACCGCAGACACCCGCTTCCGCTGGCTGGACTACTACCAGGCCGGGGTGGTTTCCTACCTGGCGCTTAACGGCTTTATCGCCCTGCTCCTGCTGGCCGGCTTCCAGCCCCGGCAGCGGCACATCACCCTGTCGATACTGGCAGACATCCTGGTGATGCACGGCTTGCTGCTGGCCAGTTCCGGCATTACCAACGGGCTGGCCAACCTGGTGATTGTCGCGGTTGCCGCCGGCAACATCCTGACCCCCACCCGCATGGGCACCTTCTACGCCGCACTGGCGGCCATCTGCTCGCTGGGCATCTCCGGCTGGGCGGTGATCACCATCAACGAAAGTGCCGACGACATTGTTCGGGCCGGCTCTTTGGGCATCCTGTATTTCGCCACGGCGGTGATTCTGCAGGGTATCTCCAAGCGAATGATCCGCAGCGAAGCACTGGCCAGCAGCCGGGCCAGGAGCATTGCCGAGCTGGAACAGATCAACCAGCAGATCATCCAGCGCATGCGCACCGGCATCCTGGTACTGGACCGACACGGTCACATTCGCCTAGCCAACGCGGCGGCCGAAGAGCTGCTGTTCGGCACCGCTACCCATGAAAACGGTACGGCACAAAACCACCGGGAACTGCCCGCCCCCCTGAAGAAAGGCCTGGAAATCTGGCTGAACAACCCGGGCCTGCACATACCGCCGTTCCAACCCTCGTCTACCTCGCCATTACTGCAAGCCAGCCTGGCCCAACTGGACCAGGAACAGGGCGAGCTGATTCTCGTCTTTATTGAAGACATGAGTAAGGTGACCCAGCAGGCCCAGCAAATGAAGCTGGCCTCACTGGGCCGCCTGACCGCCGGCATCGCCCATGAAATCCGCAACCCGCTGGGCGCCATCAGCCACGCGGCCCAGCTGATGGAAGAATCCCCCAACCTGGACAAGGGCGACCTGCAGATGCTGGACATCATTCGCCGGCATTCCCGGCGGGTGAACGGCATTATCGAAAACGTACTGGACTTGTCCCGCCGCCGGGCAGCGGATACCGAACTGGTGGATGTGGCCAGCTGGCTTGAAGAGTTCCGCCAGGACTTCCTGCAAACCCTGGACGACGACACCCCCGTACAGATTGAAATCTTCTGCGATGACGCCATACCCGCAGCCCGGTTCGATAAAAGCCAGGTTGAACAGGTGCTGGTAAACCTGTGTGACAACGGTTTGCGGTACAGCAAGCAGCACAGCGGCCAAAACAGGATACAATTAGCCGCAGGCACCAGTGCCGATGGCGAGCGGGCCTTTGTGGATGTTAAGGATTTCGGCCCCGGTATTGCCCCGGAACACCGCAACTCCGTGTTCGAGCCGTTTTTCACCACCGATAAAAGCGGCACCGGCCTTGGCCTGTACCTGGCCCGTGAACTGTGCGAAGCCAACCAGGCGCACCTGTCGCTGGTCGAAGACGGCGAGC
>CAYUNQ010000395.1:0-1569 GCA_964446185.1 uncultured Marinobacter sp.
GGAAGGTCCCGTAAAAGCATCGATAACGAAGATTCGGTGCGGGATCGTCTTCAGTTTCTCTTTACCAACTATTCTGACCAGGCGGTCGAGAACTTTGTGCAGTCTCTGCCGGTTAACCGGGACACGGTTAGTCTCCACTTGTCCATTGGTAGCCATTTCCGCAATAAGGGTGAAACCGACCGGGCGACCCTGATACACCAGAATCTGCTGGCAAGGCCTGAGTTGCCGGCGCGCTATACGCCGCAGGTTACCTTCGAGTTGGCAATGGACTATCTCAGCGCAGGCTTGCTCGACCGCGCAGAAGCTCTGTTTCACCAGCTCATGGGTGACCGTGAATACGGGCGCCGTGCGGCACGGGAATTGATCGAGTTGTATCAGCAGGAGCGGGAATGGGAAAAAGCCGCCCAGGTGGCCCAGACCCTGACGCGCTCAGATGCCGACCCCGCCATGTTCAAAACCCTTGCCTATATCACCTGTGAGCTATCGGACGCGGCCTTGCACAAAGACGACCGCTGGACCTCCCAGAAGTTGGCCAGGGAGGCCCTTGACTATGATCGCTCGTGCGTGCGCGCCACACTCTTGCTGATGAGAATGCAGGTCCGTCAGGGCAACTATCGTGAAGCCGGCAATCAGGGCTTGAAGGTGTTCGAACAGAACCCCGAGTTTGGGCCGGAAGCGGTAGATCGCCTGATGAAACTGGAGCGCGAGCACGGCGATGTTGCACGGCTGGTCAAAAAGCTGCGCAAGCTTTATGAGCAATACCCTGGCACCAGTTTGCTGCTGGCGCTGGTAGAATCGGTTGAGCGCGCGGCGGGACGGACCGCTGCGATCGAGCTGTTGCGCCAGGAGCTCGAACTCCGTCCTTCTGTACGCGGTTTGCTCCGCTTGGTTGAGATTGCCGGCTATGAGAAAGGCATGACCACAGACGAAGGCCGACTGGTCAGCCGGATAGGCCACCTGATACTCGCCAACCGGCCGGTATACCGCTGCGTAAGCTGCGGCTTCTCCGGCCAGCAACTGCACTGGCTATGCCCGAGCTGCAAGCAATGGGAAACCGTAAGGCCCATTCAGGGCGTAGAAGCTGAATAACGAACTTAATTTACCGACTGCGGAACACTACTGTGCAAACCCTTAACGACCCGAAAATCATCGTCGCCCTGGACTTTCCCTCCCAAGACCCCGCGCTGGCCCTCGCTGACCAGCTGGACCCGGCCAAGTGCCGCCTGAAAGTCGGCAAAGAACTGTTCACCCGCTCCGGCCCGGAACTGGTCAAGTCGCTGCAGGGCAGGGGCTTCGACGTGTTCCTGGACCTGAAATTCCACGACATCCCGAACACCACTTCTGCGGCCGTTGCTGCTGCGGCTGATCTTGGCGTCTGGATGGTGAACGTGCACGCCTCCGGCGGGGAAAAAATGATGGTGGCCTGCCGCGAGCGCCTGGAGTCCTTCGGTGCCGACAAGCCCTTGCTGATTGCCGTTACCGTGCTTACCAGCATGTCTGACGCCGACCTCGCCGGCATCGGCATCACCGACTCCGCCGAAGCCCAGGTATCCCGCCTGGCAGCCCTCA
>CAYUNQ010000396.1:0-1567 GCA_964446185.1 uncultured Marinobacter sp.
AGGAAACTCGCTCGATAAACCCCATCGGGCTGGCGCCAGCCGCTCACCCGCACAAAGTCACCGTTGGTCAGAGTGGCCAGGGTCGTTCGTTTGGTGACGGTCTGTTTATCAACAACCAGGGGTTGGCCGTAGATGGTGAAGGTCACCGCATCCACGGCACCGTCAGCATCCAGAATTTGCTGTACATCGGAGACGGGGCCACGGAAGGTATCGTCGTATTCAACAGTATCCGCGTCGCCGGAGCCATCATCACGCCAATCGCCATCAATCCTCAGGATCATGCCTTCTTCAAGCTGATCCTCGCGCTCGATGCCGTCATTGCTGATGACTTCGCCGTCAGTCTCAAACTTCACCCCATTCACAAACACACTACCAAACCCGGAAACCGGCCCGACACTGGAGCCGGTGCCGCGAATGCCACCGTCGGCTATACCGATACCGCCGCCTCCACCGCCGCCACAGGCACTGAAAATGCCGAAAGCCACAGGTGCGATTGCCAGCGAAAGGCGTTTACGGAGTTGGTCAGACGTCATTGTGCTCTCCCGCCAGCCATCCGGGCCGGCCATGGTTATCAGGTATCGTTAAAGCGGCGGCGTGGAATGCCGTTGCTGAACAGGTCTTCAGGCTCAGCCAGTACCGATTCCGGTTCAGGCTGCCCCGCAGGAGCATAGGCGCTGCGTTTTAACAGAACATGACCGCTTTCCAGGGCCTCGACAATGCCCTTGCGCAGGAGTTCGTTCAGCACAACGGCAGACACCAGGTCGGGGTTGGCGCAACGCACCAGGTCGGTAAAGGCGTTGTCCCCCTCAGCCAGGGCCAGCAACATTCTGGGCTGGTGGTGCTCATCCAGGAACTCACCGGTTGCCAGCCAGCAGCGGATCACCTGCCGGGCTCCGGGCGACAACAAGGTGGTCACCAGCCCGGTCGGCTGCCATCGGGCAGGCTCCACCGTTGTGATCTTCGGGCTCATGAGCGTTTATCTCCGCTGGTGTCCGGTTGTATCGGTTCTTCGAAATAGAAAATGCCAACGCCGGTACGCACTTTGTTGGCGCCCTCACCCTGGCTTCCAGATCCTTGCCGGTCATGGGGCCCCAGCCAGTCGTCCAGTTGTTCCAACAACGCCTGGGACCGTTCTGCCGAAATCTCCCGCCACCGTTCAATCACGTCTGCCGGAATGTTGTCGTAGGTCAGGGTCCGCTGGAACAGCGGCGGCTGCCCTGCCGAGCGGCTGATCAGGTTGTGATCTATGGTGGCTACAAGATCAGATACGTCTTCGCCGAAGATTTGGAGCATATCCTCACTGTCTCCGGCCGGTACATACGCCCTTTGTTTAAGCTGAAGCCTGCCTGAGTCCGGCTCTACCGCGGCCACGCCCACCCGCATCAGCTCATCCAGCACAGCCCGCGGGGTCATGTCGCCACTGTACTTGCGGACCAGTTCGGTGAAGCTGCCGGCACCTTCAAAATCCAGCAAGGCGGGCTGTTTGTCGTCTGCCTGATAAGCCGGATCGTGTACCCAGCCAGACACCACACGGGATGCCCGGTTGGCGTTAGACCGGGATTCCCGC
>CAYUNQ010000397.1:0-1563 GCA_964446185.1 uncultured Marinobacter sp.
GGAGACAGACATGACAGCATTGAACGAAGGCTGGTTTACCGAGGTATTCCAGGATCAGGGCACTGCCTTTTCCCTGCAGGTTAAAGGTAAGCTTCACGAGGAACAGACCCCGTTCCAGAAGCTGGAAATCTACGAAACCGAAACCTTCGGCAACCTGATGGTGCTCGACGGCTGCGTGATGCTCACCACCCGGGATAATTTTCTGTACCACGAGATGATGACCCACCCGGCCCTGTTTACTCACAAAGACCCGAAAAAAGTGGTGATTGTGGGCGGTGGCGACTGCGGCACCCTGAAAGAAGTGCTCAAGCACCCGGGTGTGGAAGAAGCCTGGCAGGTGGAAATCGACGAGCGAGTAACGCGCATGTCGGAAAAATACTTCCCGGAGCTGTGTGAAGCCAACGGAGACCCCCGCGCCAATTTCTTCTTTGGTGACGGTATCCAGTGGATGCGGGACATCGAGCCCAACAGCATCGATGTGTTGATTATCGACAGCACCGACCCGGTCGGCCCGGCCGAAGGCCTGTTTGCCCTGGATTTCTATCGCGATGCCATGGCCGCGTTGCGTGATGGCGGCATCATCGTTCAGCAAAGCGAATCGCCGTTGCTGCACACCGACAGCATCATCAAGGATATCCATGCCGATATGCGCAAGGCCGGCTTCGGCCACGTGCAGACTTTGCCGTTCCCGCAGCCGGTTTATCCCACCGGCTGGTGGAGCTGCACCATGGGCAGCAAGGATAACCCGCTGAAGTATTTCCGTGAGGAAGACGCCAACAACCGCCCGTTCGTAACTCGTTACTACAACTCCGGCATCCACCACGGTGCCCTGGCCATGCCGCAGTTTATGCTGGATGCCCTGGAAGACGAGGTTCGTCCGGGAGAGGGTTGATCAATAACTGGACAGCTTTTGTGCCTGGACTAAACTGGTTGCAATGGTCATCTAATGGCCGTGTTCCGTTTGGCAGGCAGAAGGAGTTGTTATGGACATCCGTAGTGGTGAACAGGAGCGTCACTGGTTCCGGAGCGAACGATTTTCGTTGGTGAACGGACAATGGTACTTCCAGACCCGGGAAGGCACGGTAGAAGGGCCTTTTGACGATGTACGTGAAGCGGAGATGGAACTGCTACTGTATCTTCGGCACGCTGAAGATAGCTTATTTCAGGGCGCAGGCTAGGCCTGCCAGTTACCCTGTAAACGCAAGAGGGGCGCCAACCGGCGCCCCTCTTGCGTTCAGGTCCTTCGCGGACCTAAAGGGATGTTGTTCCGGCTTACTCCACCACCCACTCCCGCTCCAGGGTCAGCGCCTCCGCATCAAACCGGTAAACGCTGATGCCGCCGCCGGAACGGTGCCCCATTACCAGAACCCCGGCTTTCGGAGCGGTGGCAATGGCGGTATTGCGGGCGTACTGGCTGCCGTAGGTGACGAGCTCGGGAGACTCCCCCAGATCAAAGTACTTCACCGGCCAGGGGCTGCCGGTTTCAAACAGGGCGGCGATATGGCTGTTGTTGCCGAAGCGGAGGTAGTACTGGCTGTTGTGGATGAAGGCTTGGGCGATGGT
>CAYUNQ010000398.1:0-1549 GCA_964446185.1 uncultured Marinobacter sp.
GGAATGCAGGCGAGCATGGTGTCGCCCATGGCTTTTTGCAGGCGGGAGGCGGTGTCGTAGGTTCCGCTGGCGCTGCCGAAGCCTCGGGCGATGCAGGCTTTGCTGCCGGTTCCGCCTTCGGCACGGGTTATTGCCGTCAGGTCGCTGTAGGCGCTCATACGGCAACCGGCTTCCGGGCGGCCTGTTCCGGTAACAGGGAGCGGCACTGGGCCAGGGCTTGCAGCAACCGGTCAACCTGGGCTTCCGAATGCGCGGCGCTCAGGGTAACCCGCAACCGGGCTTCGCCTTCCGGCACCGTGGGCGGGCGGATGGCGGTAACCAGCATGCCCTGCTCTTCCAAAGCCCCGCTTAGTGCCAGAGCCGTGTGGTTATCACCCGCCATGATGGGCTGGATGGGTGTGTACGAGGGCATCAGCTGATACCCCAGCTGCTGCGCGCCGGCACGGAACCGGGCAATCAGGGCCTGCAAATGGGCCCGGCGCGCATCATCGCGCTCGATCAGTTCAATACTGGCGCAAGTAGCTTTCGCCAGCGCCGGCGGCATGGCGGTGGTGTAGATATAAGTGCGCGCCTTCTGCACCAGGTAATCCATCAACACCGCCGGCCCGGCCACAAATGCTCCACTGGTGCCCACGGCCTTGCCCAGGGTACCAATCAAAACCGGCACATCCGCCTCCGACAACCCGGCCTCCAGCACACTGCCCCGCCCCTGCGGACCAAGCACGCCAATACCATGGGCATCATCCACCACCAGCAGGGCATCATGGGCCTTACATACCCGGGCAAGCTCCTTCAACGGCGCCACATCCCCGTCCATACTGAACACGCCATCGGTGACCACCAGCTTATGGCCCGAGGTCTCCGCCAGCATTGCCTCCAACGAAGACACGTCCCCATGAGCATACCGTCGCACCTTCGCCCGGCTCAGAACACAGCCATCGATAATCGATGCATGGTTCAGCCGATCCGAGAAAATCGTATCCCCCCGCCCCGCCAGCGCGGAAATCACCCCCAGATTCGCCATGTACCCGGTGGAGAAGAACAACGCCGAACTGCGCTGCGCAAACTCCGCCAGCCGTTGTTCCAGCCGATGATGGGCGTCGTGATGGCCGCAAACCAGGTGAGAAGCGGCGCCGCCCAGACCGGTTTCAGGCAAAGCTTCACTCAAGACTGAAATATTTCCAGCATGATTTGCCAGCCCCAAATAATCGTTACTACAGAACGACAGCAGCGGTTTTCCATCGGCTATCAGCTCAGGTTTCTGGGGCCCAGACACTAACCGGCGAGTACGGTACAGCCCGGCCTGTTTTCGCTGTTCAATCTCGGCGCCAAAGTCACGCATAGTGTCGCTTACTCTCAAATGCTGTACTTAAGGTTCCGCAGCAAACCGGGTAGGGCTTTCCGGGACACGCTCAAGACATCCCTGTGCGCTTAGCTTTCGCCATCCCTGGCGAAAGATAGTCCCGGAAAGCCCTACCCGGTTCGCCGCTCACTTGGGGCGTAGCCTGCAGGGTCACAATCGCCCAGGTTTACTGGCCGCGGGGCGGGG
>CAYUNQ010000399.1:0-1538 GCA_964446185.1 uncultured Marinobacter sp.
CGTTTCTACACCGAAACCAAGACCGTCACCTCCCGCTGGTTTAACAGTGAAGCGACGTCTACCGAAGCCAACTTCTCCATCCAACTCCGGTAACGCCGAGCAGGGAGCTGAACGATGGATTTCAACCTGACCGAAGACCAGCTGGCGTTCCGGGACGCGGCCCGGGCGTTTGCTGAAAAAGCCATGGCGCCCTTTGCCGGCCAGTGGGATGTCGACCACACCTTCCCGGTGGAGGTGATGAAAGAAGCCGGCGAGATGGGCTTTATGGGGATTTATACCCCGGAGGCTCTGGGCGGCATGGGCCTGTCCCGCATGGACACCTCGGTGATTGTGGAAGAGCTGGCCATGGCCTGCCCGTCCACGGCTGCCTTCATCACCATTCACAACATGGCGACCTGGATGGTAGCCAGCTTTGCCTCGGACGACCTGAAGCAGGAGTTTGTGCCCAGGCTGGCCAGCGGTGAATGGCTGGCCTCCTACTGCCTGACCGAACCCGGGGCCGGCTCCGATGCCGCCAGCCTGCGTACCAGGGCGGTTCGCGAAGGCGACAGCTACGTGATCAACGGCAGCAAGATGTTCATCTCCGGCGCCGGCGCTACCGATGTGCTGGTGCTGATGGCCCGTACCGGCGATGCCGACAGTGGAGCCAAGGGCATTTCCACCTTTTTGATTCCGGCCGATGCCGAGGGCATTTCCTACGGCAAGAACGAAGAGAAAATGGGGTGGCACAGCCAGCCCACGCGGCTGGTCACCCTGGAAGACGTGCGCATTCCGGCCAGTAACCGAATTGGCAATGAAGGCGACGGCTTCGCCATTGCCATGAAGGGCCTGGACGGCGGTCGCCTCAACATTGCCACCTGCTCCCTTGGCGGCGCCCAGGCGGCGCTGCTGCGGGCGCGCAATTACCTGCACGAGCGCCAGCAGTTCGGTAAGCCACTGGCCGCGTTCCAGGCGCTGCAGTTCAAACTGGCGGATATGGCCACCAACCTGGTGGCGGCCCGGCAGATGGTGCGCCTGGGTGCCTTCAAGCTGGATGCCGGCGACCCGGAAGCCACCTTGCATTGCGCCATGGCCAAGCGCTTCGCCACCGATGCCTGTTTCGAGGTGGCCAACGAAGCCCTGCAGCTGCACGGCGGCTACGGCTACATTCGGGAATACCCGCTGGAGCGCTATGTGCGGGACCTTCGGGTACACCAGATTCTGGAAGGCACCAACGAAATCATGCGCCTGATCATTGCCCGCCGGATTCTGGAAGACGGCGTTGCCGAAGCCATCCAGTAAGCCGGCCTACGAACAACAGAAGGAATTTATGATGAGTGAACTGATTCAACTGGAAAAGCGCGATCACATTGCGATCCTGACCATCGCCAACCCGCCGGCCAACACCTGGACGGCAGACTCCCTGGCGGCTCTGGAAGCCACCATTGAAGACCTCAACGCCGACCGCAACATCTTCGCGCTGGTGGTCACCGGCCAGGGTGAGAAATTCTTCTCCGCCGGGGCGGACCTGAAAACCTTTGCCGACGGTGACCGTGCCC
>CAYUNQ010000400.1:0-1534 GCA_964446185.1 uncultured Marinobacter sp.
GCCGATTATACATGGTCGCTGTTGATGCGGCGAACCTCTGTGAAACGTAGCCTGCTGATTTGGTGCCGTGTGGGGTTGGGGGTAGGCTTTCCAAAAAACGCTCCTTGCGGCACATCCCTGTGGTGCTTCGCTCCGGCCATCCATGGCCTACGAGATTTTTGGAAAGCCTACCCCCAACCCCACAGATTTGACTTTGTGCTGTTCGCTGGTGAGTTTAGCTTTTCGTTTTTTGTCCGTGTCGGTCCGTGAGCGTCCGTGGCAAAAAAGCTTTTTCCTTTCGTGTCCTTTCGTGGATTTAGTGGCAAAAAACAATCACCGCCGCCGCATATCATGCACCCGAGCCTCAATCCCCATCGTCCGCAGCTGCTTATAGTGCCCTCTTGCTTGGTTGAGAACGCCCGGGTCGTTATGGGCAACCAGCGCCAGTCTGCGGTACTGGTCCGCGTCCTTGGGCAAGATCGAGGACAGAACGATAACGGTATCCCAGTCTACAGCCATCGGCGGGTAGAGCAGGATGCCGACAGGATCGGTGCAGGGTGTGCTCGGGTCTTTGGCGATGCTGTGTGGGATGTAGGCTTCCGGGGTGAAGTTCCACAGCAGGTCGTCGAGTTCTTTGGCCTGGCCTTCGGTGTCGCAGAGGATGCACACGCGGTCGCCCTGCTGCCAGGCTTTGTCCACCAGTTTGGCAGCGTGGAGGTTGCGGGCGGCGGGGGTGTTCTGGGCGAGGATGTGGAACCAGTAGCGTTGGTTCTTGTCGTTCCGGCCGGAGGGGCCGGCAGCTGGGCTGCCGGGCTCCGGGGAAGGGTTTTTCGGGTTATCCTGCATGGGACATCAGGTAGTCGACCAGCAAGGGCACCGGGCGGCCAGTGGCGCCTTTGGCTTTGCCGGAGTTCCAGGCAGTGCCGGCGATGTCCAGGTGGGCCCAGCGGTAGTCTTTCGCGAACCGGCTCAGGAAGCAGGCAGCGGTGATGGTACCGGCCGGGCGGCCGCCGATGTTGGCCATGTCGGCGAAGTTGCTGTCGAGCTGGCTCTGGTATTCGTCCCAGAGCGGCAGGCGCCAGGCGCGGTCACCGGTGCGCTCGCCCGCGGCCAGCAGTTCGTTGGCCAGTTCGTCGTTGTTGGACAGCAGGCCGGTGGCGTGGTTGCCCAGGGCGATGATGCAGGCGCCGGTGAGGGTGGCCAGGTCGACTACGGCGGCCGGGTCGAATTTCTTGACGTAGGTGAGGGCATCGCACAGCACCAGGCGGCCTTCGGCGTCGGTGTTGAGGATTTCAACGGTCATGCCGCTCAAGGTGGTGACAATGTCGCCGGGGCGAGAGGCGCCGCCATCCGGCATGTTTTCGGCAGCGGCGATTACGGCAACAACGTTGATCTTGGGGTTGGTTTCAGCCAGTACTTTCATGGTGCCGAAGACGCTGGCGGAGCCGCCCATGTCGTATTTCATCTCATCCATGCCTTCGCCGGGCTTGAGGCTGATGCCGCCGGTGTCGAAGGTGATGCCTTTACCCACCAGCACGTAGGGCTTGTCCTTGGC
>CAYUNQ010000401.1:0-1531 GCA_964446185.1 uncultured Marinobacter sp.
CAAGAAAGCATTTTACTTGGTTTACCGGAAACACCGGCCGCTCACCAAAGGCATGGAGGCATTCAGGAACTGGCTGATGGATGAGTTGCAGGACAAAGGCACGGATTAGGGGCTTGACCAGGCTACGGGGCTTCGCCGGTTGCCTGGACTGTCAGGCGGTTTCACCAAATGTTTTGCGCCAGGTCCGGGGGCTCACGTGGTGACGTTGCTTGAAATGCTGCCGGAACGACGTTGCGGTGTGGAAGCCGATTTTTTCGGCGATGGCCTCAACGGACAGCGAGGTGCTTTCCAACAGTTCCCGTCCGCGCCGTAAGCGTTCACTCACAAGCCACGCCACAACCGTCATGCCCGTTGCCTTCTGGAAGTGGCGGGTGAACGTACGCCGGCTCATCTTGGTGCGGGCGGCCAGCTCATCGATGGTGTGGGTTTTGTCCAGATGTTCCCGCAGGTAATCCAGCAGGCGATTCATGTGCGCATCCTGGGTGGAAATCGCGACCGGCTGTTCGATGAACTGGGCCTGGCCGCCTTCCCGGTGTGGAGGGACCACCATCAGGCGGGCAATGGTATTGGCAGTTCTGGCGCCATAGTACTCCCGCACCAGAAACAGGCAGCAATCGAGCCCCGCCGCCGTACCAGCGGAGGTAACCAGCCGGTCATCCTCCACATAAAGAGCATTGGTATCCAGGTTTACCTGTGGAAACCGCTTGAGGAAATCCTGCTCCGCCAACCAGTGAGTCGAGGCCCGTTTGTTATCCAGCAAACCCGCATAAGCCAGCGCATAGGTGCCGTAGCAAAGGCCCACCACATGGGCGCCGCGCTTATGGCAGCGGATAAGAGCCTCAGACAGCTCAGGGGGCGGTGCTTCGTTCAGATCGTGCCAGCCCGGCACCACCGCAATGTCTACCTTATCCAGCAGTTCCAGCCCGCCATCCGGCTGCACCGTCATGGCCCGCTCGGATGCCAGGGGCTTGCCGTCCGGGGTAATAATCAGCAATTCGAACAAGGGGCCTTCGGGCAAGGCAATGCTGAACACCATGTAGGGCACAGAAAAGTGGAAGGGGCTGAATTGCGGGTGAAGAATAAGTCCGACTTTGGGTAGTGCCACGGTATCTCTCCCGAGGTTTGTCTGACCCGATGATACCGGGTTGGCCCGATTCTTTCGATGATTGTCGTTCAGGTCAATATTGGTGGTGATCAGATCTCCGTAGACTTTATTCCATCAACGAACATTCTGTTGGAGGACAAACACCATGTTGATCAAAACCTTCGCTGGCGCCCTGATGCTGGCTTCGACCGTTTTTGCTGGCGCGGCTTTCGCCGAATCCGATACCCGGGAATCCAGCCACCAGATACAGCAAATCCGTAATGCCACCATCAAGGTCACCTACGGAGAAACCACCTTTCTGATCGACCCTATGCTGGCGGACCAGGGGGCTTACCCGGGCTTTCCGGACACTTACCGCAGTGAGCTGCGCAACCCGCTGGTGGGTTTGCCAATGGCTGCAGAGGATGTCATCAAGGGTACTGATGC
>CAYUNQ010000402.1:0-1517 GCA_964446185.1 uncultured Marinobacter sp.
TTGAAGGCAAGGTAGCAAGGTTGTTCTACGTGTCCCTGTACCGGATGCACCAGGTGGCACTGCACGGGGTTCTGCGCACCGGGGTAATCTGGCTGATGGACAAAGTCAGCCGCGCCATGCACCCACGGTTGAAGCTGCACTGAGAGGACAATGCCGGACTGGAGCGGGCGATGGGAATCGAACCCACGTCATCAGGTTGGGAACCTGAAGCTCTACCATTGAGCTACGCCCGCCGGCACAATAACTGCTCAAGCAATATAAGCTCGTGCCGGAGTTCGGGCAAGCCCCTTTAGACGGAGTCTGATGGATCCCACATTTATCCTGATCGGTGCCCTGATGCTGGTTTCCAGCATCGTACTCAGCCCTCTTTCAAGCCGGGTGGGCATGCCCGTACTGCTGGTGTTTTTACTGGTGGGCATGCTGGTGGGCGAGGATGGCCCCGGGGGCATTGAATTCAACAATGTCGAGCTGGCCTTCCTGATTGCCAACCTGGCCCTTGGTGTCATCCTGCTGGATGGCGGCATGCGTACCCGCGTCGATACCTTCCGGGTCGCGCTGCGCCCTGCCATGGTGCTGGCAACGGTCGGGGTCGCCCTGACCGCCTGCGGAGCCGGGCTCATCGCCTGGTGGGTGTTTGACCTGCACTGGCTGGTGGCGCTGCTGATCGGCTCAATTATCTCCTCCACCGACGCAGCAGCCGTGTTTGCGCTGCTGCAGGGCCGTGGCCTGAACCTGAACGAACGGGTAGGGGCAACGCTGGAAATCGAGTCTGGCAGTAACGACCCGATGGCCATTTTCCTGACCCTGATGCTGATCACCCTGATTGGCCAGCACCAGGACGGCGCGCTCGCCTCGGGTTTGCTCATGCTGGTCCAGCAATTTGGCATTGGCGCACCCGCCGGCGTGGTTGGCGGCCTGGCGATCGTCGCCCTGACCAATCGCATCCAGCTGACCCCGGCGTTATATCCCATCCTGGTAGCCGCCGCCGGCATTGCGGTGTTTGCAGCCACCAACGCCATTGGTGGCAGTGGTTTTCTGGCCATCTATCTGGCCGGCGTGGTGGTGGGCAACCGCCGTGTCCGGATGATGCCCATGATCTTGCAGGTGCATGATGGCCTGGCCTGGCTGGCGCAGCTCTGCCTGTTCCTGATGCTGGGGCTGCTGGTTAACCCCTCAGATCTGCTGCCACTGATCGGCGGTGGGCTGATTCTCGCATTTGCGGTCATTTTCCTGATCCGCCCGATCACCGTTCTGGTTACCCTCTGGCCTTTCGGGTTTAACCGCCGCGAGCTGAGCTTTATCAGCTGGGTCGGATTGCGGGGTGCGGTCCCGATCGTGCTGGCGCTGTTTCCAATTATCGCCGGCCTGCCCGATGCCCAACTGGTGTTCCATGTTGCGTTCTTTGTCGTGCTTGTGTCGCTTGTGGTACAGGGCACAACCATGGCGCCGCTGGCCCGCAAACTGAAGCTGGAAGTTCCAGCCGGCGAAGACCCTTACCGGCGCCTGCCCCTGGATGC
>CAYUNQ010000403.1:0-1513 GCA_964446185.1 uncultured Marinobacter sp.
CCCGCCCCGGAGGCCCGGCCTGGCGTTCATTGATGTTCAGGGCATCCAGCCCGGCCGGCAGGGCCAGGCGGCTGCGCCATTCCCGCATAAATTCCGGGTTGCGCACATCCCGCTGGTCCGACGGCAGCAGTTCCACCAGCATCGAACCCAGTTCGTCGTCGTTACGGGAGCTGCCCTCGGCGCCCTGGGTGGCGCCAAAGGTGGTCACTGCGTGGCGAATCAGATTGCCGCCCAGCGCCTGTTCGGTTTCGTTCAGACTCTGCTGCATCTGGCGCACGAAATCTTCCACAGTGCCTTTATCGGTGCCGGCTACAAAGCTGGCATTGGCATAGAACACGGAAGGCTCCGGTGTCGGAAAGAAGTTGAAGCCCAGCCGGCCACCGGCCAACAGGCCCACCGTCACAATCGCCAGGGCCAGGGCGCTGGCCACGGTGGCGCCGCGGTGTTTCAGGCTATACCGTGAAAACCGGCGGAATGGGCCTTCCCGGAAACGGTCAAAGCCCTGCTCGAAACGATCCCGGAACCGGCTTACCGGGTTGCCGCGCGGGCGTACGCCCTGCTCAGGCAATTTGTCGCCCTTGTCCTTGATCACAAAGGCATGGCGCAGGTGAGCCGGCAAAACCACAAAGCATTCCAGCAGCGAAGCCACCAGAACACAGATCATCACCAGCGGAATATCGCCCAGGATGTTGCCGATAATGCCGCCCACCACCAGCAGCGGCATAAACGCGGCTACCGTGGTCAGGGACGACGCCAGTACCGGCCACACCATGCGCTTGGCGGCGCCTTCGGCGGCGTAGATGGATTGCTCCCCCATGCGGGCGTGGGCATCGGCATCTTCGCCCACCACGATGGCGTCATCCACGATCACCCCCAGCGCCATGATCAGGGCAAACAGCGACATCATGTTGATGGAGCCACCCAACAACCACAGCACCGCCAGCGCCGCCATAAACGCGGTGGGAATACCGATGGCCACCCAGGCCGCCACCCGGCCGGGCAGGAACAGGTACAACAGGGCGATCACCAGCACCAGGCCGCTGAGGCCGTTATTCACCAGCAGGGAAATCCGGTCTTCCAACAGCTGCCAGGTTTCGTCATACACCTGCATTTTGATCGTGGGTGGTAACACCGGGCGGGTGTCTTCCAGCCAGCTTTCCAGCACCCGGGCCGCCGCCAGCGAGTTGCCGTTCTCCGCCCGCTGCAGCTGCAGCTCCACCGCCGGCAGACCTTCGTTTTCCAGCACCGTCTGGTTGTCCCGGGCTTCCTGGCGAATGATGGCGATATCACCCAACTGCAGGCGAATGCGGTCTCCGCTGAGTACCGGAATCGTTTCAAAGGCCTGGGGGCTGCGACGCTGCTCCACCGAACGCAATTCCCGGGTGGCATCCTGCTGGGCCATCATGCCCGCGGGCAAATCCCGGGACAGGGAAGCAACACGATCGGCAATCTGCTCCAGCGACAGCCCCAGGGTTTCCAGCCGTTCTACCGGCACATCCACGCTGATCTGCTG
>CAYUNQ010000404.1:0-1503 GCA_964446185.1 uncultured Marinobacter sp.
GGTTCTGGTCCAAGCAAAGCGTGTTTGATTTCTACGCGAGGGCCGCGGAATGGCCGGTCGACACCATCTATCTGGGCGAGGCTGTGTGTTCCCGCCGCCGCGAACTGAAGCCCGATGACTGGCTTGACCTGGCCCGGGACCTGAAAGCCTGCGGCAAGAACGTGGTGCTTTCCACCCTCACACTGATCGAGTCCGAAGCGGACCTGCGCCGCCTGCGCCGGTTCTGCGAACAGGATGAATTCCTGGTGGAAGCGAACGACCAGAGCGCCCTGCAGGTGGCTGTCCGCAACAAGATTCCGTTTATCACCGGCCCGTCCATGAACATCTACAACGTGGCCACCCTGAAAATCCTGGCCAGGCAGGGCTTGCAGGGCTGGAACCTGCCGGTGGAATTGGGCAAGGAAACCCTGGGGCAGTTAATCAGCGAGCTGAAGGCTGAAGGCCTGGACCTGCCTGCCGAAGTGTTCTCCTGGGGCTTCCTGCCGCTGGCCTGGTCGTCCCGCTGCTTTACCGCCCGCCATTACAACCTGCCCAAGGACAATTGCGAATTCCGTTGCCTGGAGCATCCGGATGGCATGGAACTGCGCTCCCGGGAGAGCCAGGAACTGTTCCGCATTAACGGCATCTCCACACTCTCCGGTTCCCGCTATGACCTGATGCGGGAGCTACCGGATATGGAGCGCATGGGGGTGAGCACTGTGCGCCTGAGCCCGGAACATCAGGGCATGGACGAGGTGGTCAAACGTTTTGATCAGGTCCGCCGGGGGCAAGTGCCGGCCGCCGACCCGCTGCAGCTGGTAGAGGCACCACCCTGCAACGGGTATTGGTATGGCAAGCCGGGCATGGACCTGGTAGGTGCCTGAGCACTAGCAAAAGGCCGGGGCATTGAACCCGGCCTTTTGCGTCAGGACCCGTTATTCCGGGCCCAACCCAGATCCTCAAGAATGGCATAGAGCGCTGGCAAGGCCACCAGGATCAGCACGGTGGATACCAGCAAGCCGAACACCACCGAGATCACGAGTGGAATCACCGCCATGGCTTGGGTGCTGGTTTCCGCCAGCAGCGGCAGCATGCCGGCCACCGTAGTGCTGGTGGTAATCAGGATGGCCCGGAAGCGGGCCCGGCTGGCGGCACCGGCGGCTTCCTGTGCGCTCATGCCCTGTTCCCGGTAGCTCTTGATGAACTGCACCAGCAGGATGGCATTATTCACCACAATCCCGGCCAGTGACGCGGCACCGATCAGTGAGGGCATGGACAGGTTGTAGCCCATGATGAGGTGGCCCCAGACGGCACCCATAAAGGCTACCGGGATGGCCAGCATCACGATGACCGGCTCCAGGTAACTACGGAACTGGAACGACAGAATCAGGAAAATCCCCAACAGACCAATCAACAGTCCCCGGGCGATGGACTGGCCGGTTTCCCGGGAGCGGGCGGTCTGGCCTTCTACCTGCAGGGTGATTTCCGGCCATTGCTCCTGAAGTTTCGGGAATACCTGGCTCT